>NZ_JAENDM010000012.1:0-117333 GCF_019375075.1 Escherichia sp. XD33 | reverse complement strand
GAGGTCGTGGTATGGATGACGGATGGCTGGCCGCTGTATGAATCCCGCCTGAAGGGAAAGCTGCACGTAATCAGCAAGCGTTACACTCAGCGAATTGAGCGGCATAACCTGAATCTGAGACAACATCTGGCAAGGCTGGGACGGAAGTCACTGTCGTTCTCAAAATCGGTGGAGCTGCATGACAAAGTCATCGGGCATTATCTGAACATAAAACACTATCAATAAGTTGGAGTCATTACCAACGCTGGGATTTTTTACACTTTGGGCTGACAGGCACCTCTGCTTTTGATCCCGCGAAGAATGATCCGCTGAGTCGTGCCGTGCTTGGTGAACACAGCCTCGAAGATGGCATAGATGGCTTCCTTGGATTGACCTGGAATCAGGAGTTAGCCGCGACAATCGACCGACTGGAATCACTGGATCGAAATGAACTGCGTAAACAGTTTTCCATTAAGCGACTCAATGAAATGGAGATTTATCCGGGAGTGACCTTTTCAGAAGAGTTAGAGGGGCAACTCTTTGCCTCGATCATGCTTGATATGGAAAAGCTGATTAGCGCGTATCGACGTATGCTGCGACAAGGGAATCATGCGCTGACGGTTATTGTTGGGTGATATAGCTTGATGCCTGGGGGAGAAAGACCCATTAGTTAAGATTTACGCCAGGATCATCTTGAAAAAATCTTTAACCATGGTCCGGTTTTTATCCCCTTGTATAAATATTACTAAATGCTTGCTTAGTCGCATTGTTAAATGCAATACCGTATATTCGGTATGTAACAGCGATATCCTCTGTGCTGGCAACGATCTGTCATGCTTGATGAAAACGGAATTGAACCTGTCATTACCAGGTAGATAAAAAGCCTGTTCAATTTTGGGATTATTTTTTATAACTCGTGTCTGTTATGGCGACACGGGAAAACATCAATATTGTCCTTCACAAATTGCAGTAATATAGAATCAACCTCTCTTGCAAGTTGGTCACAATGTATTATAAGCATTTTGAATATGTCATCCTCTGTAATCTCGTGAAAATTTTCGGCCTTGTCTTTTAGCTCATCATATCGGATTCTTGCAGTAACCATTTTTTGGGCGAGTTCTAATAACCCCAAAGCTTGCAATTGCTGGTGAGTATGATCACTTTCAAAAAATATCCCACACTCCATTCCTTCCCAACCAACATATTCATGCCATTCATAAACCAGCATAAATGTTTGTAAAACTGGCGGTAATAATTGGATATCTGCAAAACCAAACCAAAACTTACGCTTGAGATCCCACTCATATTCAATCGCCAATGCTATATTGTTTAAGGCATCTCCGGCATCCTTATTTTTACGCAAAATCAATTCCGTCAGTGTATAGCGTTGTTCATCAATACGCCGAAGAGCTTCTGCAATATCATAGTTTGTAGCCAACAAAACATTCTCTGCTTCCTGATGAGTGACGTCTGCTTTTGCCGTCAATATATTGATTTGGTCAATATGAAACAACTTGATGGCTTCATCAACATCACCGCCAGTCCTCTCTAACAAACGTCTGGCAACCTGGATACCGACAGGTACGTTCTTCCGAAGTTTACGAATTTCACTTAACCATTCCATGTCAAACCCCTTTAAATATTTATGATATTAAATATAACAACGTCTGGATAACGACCCGGCCTGACTGAATATCTCACGTTTTCCTGCTTAACATTCATGTTATGATGCTCTTGAAACTAATAATACGTATGGAATTGTCACTATTTATCTGCTAATGAATTCAAACAATGTCATTCGTTTGATGAATATATTATTTCAGGGAATAATTATGACACCTTTAGAACGCATTACCCAACTTGTTAATATCAATGGTGATGTTAATAATCCTGATACTCCTCGTCCATTGTTATCTCTTGAGGATTTTTTTATTGACAATAATATCCATGGTTCAATATGTTGCAATGTGATTCCAGAACAATCTCCGCAAGCTATCTATCACCATTTTCTGAAAATACGTGAGCGTAACAATGTTAGTGATGTTTTGGTAGAAATTACGATGTTCGATGACCCAGACTGGCCCTTTAGTGAAAGTATTTTAGTTATCACCACTGCTTCACCAGAAGAAGTTCAGAGCTGGTTTGTAGAAGAAATTGCCCCTGATGAGTGCTGGGAAGGATGGTCAGAAGATACGGAGCATGGATGGGTTGAAGTCCCTGTGGGTATGCATCCGGTTACTTGTTGGTGGGATTAAAACATTTATATAAACAGATAAGCGGATGTTTACATAAATTTTTATGTGAAGGAACATGATGAAACTTATTCCTCGCAGTAGTGATATTTCACCTGGCATTGATGGAATTTGCCCGGGGCCTTTTCCTCCGAACGGATTTACCGTACTTACAGATGCAGCATATGGTAACGGAGACTGTTTCGGTTTGTACTGGCCTATTGGTCAGGAGCATAAACTACCTATAGTGTGCGAAACGTACCATGACGAATGGCGAATCGTACCTGCCTTTTCCAGCATTAAGAAGTTCGAAGAATGGCTGGAAGTGAATGATGATGATCCCCATGAAAATGGCATCAGCATCGAAGATCAAGACTTTGCAGCAAATCTCTTCCGTGTTGCTCGGAAATGTCTTTCAACGGGAAGGCTTGATGACGCACTGCCACTGTTACAGCGAGCAACAGAACAATTGCCTGAAGTCAGCGAATATTGGTTAGCACTGGCAATCCAGTATCGCCGATGTAAAAAAACAGAAGCTGCAGCACAGGCTGCGCTTAATGCTTATCTTGGCAATTGGGCATTTGGTGTTCCTGACAATAAAGTCATTCATTTGCTGTCACAGGCCGCAGATGTCCCGAATTTCCAGGATGATCCTGTGATTCAGTGCATTAAAGAACAAGGATTAGATCTTAGCTTTGGAGGAACAAAGGAAAATAATAATTACCCCTTGATGCAGATGTGTGTTGATACTTATTTTGCGCAGAGAAAACCGCTTCAGGCATTAACCCTGTTACATAATTATGCCTGGATAATGTCCAGTGAAACGACTGCATTTCAGGAACGCTATGATTTTAATATCGATGAATGGCGGGCAAAATTCAGGCAGTTATGTTTAGAGTATTTTGGCGATAGTCGTACACAGTTCACTTAACGCTCTGCGTCTATCTACTATCCCTTCTTTTTCAGAAAAACCGCCGAGCATGTCGGCGGCTTTCTGACTTACAAAGTAACAGATTACATCAGCGGCATTGCCAAACGCACAATGCTAATCAGCGGTTGTGGCCATACACCCAGCACCAGTACCAACAGTGCAGAGATCAGCACAACGATACCGCCCGCGCTGTACTGCCAGTTTGATGGTGCATCGCGACCCGGTTGTTCCGGGGCGTGAAGATACAGGCTCACCGCCACGCGCAGGTAGTAGTAGAGGCCGATTGCCGAACCGACAACCACGGCACCCACCAGCCACCACAAGTGTGCCTGGACACCGACCGCCAGCACGTAGAACTTACCGATAAAGCCCAGCGTCATCGGGATACCGGCCAGAGACAGCATCATCACCGTCATCACTGCCGCGAGGATCGGACGATGCCAGAACAGACCGCGGTAAGAGAACAGGGAATCAGCATCCGGGCCACGATACGGGCTGGACATCAGGCTGACCACGCCGAACGCGCCGAGGCTGCTGAACAGATAACCGGCCAGGTAAACCCCTACCGCTTCCATCGACATCTCGCCGGTTTGCAGCGCAATCAGCGCTACCAGCAGATAGCCGAGGTGAGAGATAGATGAGTAACCGAGCAGACGTTTGATATTGGTCTGGCTCAGCGCCATCAGGTTACCGAAGATGATGGAGGCAAAGGCGATAATCGCCAGCACCACGCGAATCGCTTCGCTGTCACCCACCGGTGCGTAGAGGAACAGACGCATCACCACACCGAAGATAGCGATTTTGCTCGCCGTCGCCAGGAAAGTGGAAACCGGCGCAGGCGCGCCCTGGTATACGTCTGGCGTCCACAGGTGGAACGGCACCAGAGAGAGTTTGAAGCCGAGGCCAACAATCATCAGGCCGAAACCTGCCAGCAACAGCGGCTCGTTGAGCATACCGTCGCCAAGGTTTTTACCCAACGCGACAAACGACAGGTCGCCAGACTGCGCATACACCAGCGCCATACCAAACAGCAGGAAAGAAGACGCTGCGGCAGAAAGGATGGTGTATTTGATACTGGCTTCCAGTGAACGTTTCTGGCGGAAAGCGTAACCGACCAGGCCAAACAGCGGCAAAGAGATCAGTTCGATACCGAGGAACAGAGACGCCAGATGGTTGGCATTCGCCAGCAGGATCCCGCCCAGCGCGGCAATTAACACCAACAGGTAGAACTCATCCTTGTTGTCGTTATAGCCTTCAAGCCACGGGTAGGCGAAAGTACAGGTGGCGAGGCTCGCCAACAATACCAGCCCGGTGTAAAGCATGGCGAAACCATCAACGCGCATCAGCGGCGTAACGTCCATAGCGCCCGCCTGGCCAACAAACCAGAGCGAAACCAGCGCCGCGTTAAGCCCAATAACCGAGAGCGTAGCGTTGAGGAAATGATTGCGTCGCCACGCAATGGAGAGCATCACAACCACCACCGTCAAGCCGACGATCAGCAACGGTAGCAGTGCGATCAGGTTTTGTGGAGTTATTGTCATGGCGATTTACGGCCTTGTAGTAGTAACGGAATTAACAAACCACTGCTGGATATTGCCAATCGCGGAGTGCGAGGTATCCAGAATCGGCTGCGGATAGAAGCCCAGCAGTACCAGCAGCACCACCAGCAACAGGATCATAAACAGCTCACGCAGCGACATCCCTGGCAGTTCCTGGCTGGCAATCTGGCTTTTCGCTTTACCGAAGTAAGCGCGATGTAACATCGCCAGCGAATAAACAGATGCAAAGACCAGCCCAAAGGTAGAGATAACGGTAATCACCGGTACAACCTGGAAGCTGCCGAACAGAATCATAAATTCGCCGACGAAGTTACCGGTGCCAGGCATCCCAAGCGTTGCCACCGCAAAGAACAGCGACAGTGCTGGCAGCCATTTCATCTTGCTCCACAGACCGCCCATCATGCGCATGTCGCGGGTATGGATACGTTCATAAAGCTGACCACAAAGAATAAACAGACCCGCCGCCGACAAACCGTGCGCAATCATCTGGATTACCGCGCCCTGGTAGGCCAACTGGCTGCCGGTGTAGATAGCAATCAGCACGAAGCCCATGTGGGAAACCGAGGTGTAGGCGATCAGACGTTTGATATCGGTCTGGGCGAAGGCCATCCACGCACCGTAGAAGATGCCGATAACACCCAGCCACATAGCAATTGGCGCGAACTCTGCCGACGCGTTCGGGAACAGCGGCAGGGAGAAACGCAGCAAACCGTAAGCGGCAGTTTTCAGCAAGATCCCCGCGAGGTCAACGGAACCGGCGGTCGGAGCCTGGGAGTGCGCATCCGGCAGCCAGCCATGCAGCGGAACCACCGGCATTTTGACTGCGAAGGCGATGAAGAAGCCCAGCATTAACAGGTATTCCACACCACTGGACATTGGCGTATTCAGCAGCTCTTCATAGTTGAAGGTCCAGACGCCGGTCGCATTGTAGTGAACAAAAACCAGCGCCAGGATGGCAATCAACATCACCAGGCCACTCGCCTGGGTGTAAATGAAGAACTTGGTTGCCGCCGTGATACGCGTTTTACCGTCAGAGGCTTTATGCCCCCACAGTGCGATCAGGAAGTACATCGGCACCAGCATCATTTCCCAGAAGAAGAAGAACAGGAACATGTCGATGGCAAGGAACACGCCGATAACGCCGCCCAGGATCCACATCAGGTTGAGGTGGAAGAAGCCCTGATATTTTTCGATCTCTTTCCACGAACATAGTACCGCCAGCACACCGAGCAGACCGGTCAGCACGACCATCAGCAGCGACAGCCCGTCAATGGCGAGATGAATAGAGATACCAAAACGCGGGATCCACGGCATGTCGAATTCAGACTGCCACTGCGGAATTCCGGCGGATTGCGTCAGTGAATAACCGCCCTGCAACCACAGTTGCAGCGACAGCGCCAGCGTCAATCCCATGGTGATCAGCGCGATCCAGCGTGGCACCTTGACGCCAAAGCGTTCGGTCTGCCAGCACAGGAAGCCGCCAATAAAGGGAATTAATATTAGCCAGGGTAGTAACATGGCGATCTTTATTCCTTGTAAAAGTCCCGTCAGGACCGGATTTTCAACGAATTCTCACGACAGAAAATTCTCTTCGGACTGGGGGTAGTGTCGGATGCACCGCGAAGGCGGCTTATCCGACCTACGTTCTTATATGCCCAGGGGCAATCCCACAATCCTTAACTCAACGCAGTACCATCAACAGTGCCAGCACCACGACCGCACCGATGCTCATGGATGCCACATACCAGCGCAGATAGCCGTTCTCACTTAACAGCAGACCTTTACCTGCAAAGCGGGAAAGGACAGCCGGGATGTTCATCATTGAGTTCAGCGGATCGCGTTTCAGCAACCAGGCAATACCCAGGAACGGCTTGACGAACACTTTGTCATACAGCCAGTCAAATCCCCAGGCGTTGTACCACCAGGTGCCCAGCAGACGGCCCGGCGCACTGTTGGCGATGGAGGTCACCAGAGTACGTTTACCCAGCCACAGCCAGGCTGCCAGCAGAATGCCGACCACCGCGACCACGCCAGAGGTAATTTCCAGGGTCAACATGCTGCCGTGCGCCAGTTCCGTCGTTTGCGGAAGCACGCCCTGCAGCGGCGGTACAATCAGTGCGCCAACGAAGGTGGAAAGGATCAGCAGCACAATCAGCGGCAGGCTGTGAGTTACCCCTTTCACGGCGTGAGCGTGAATTTGTTCTTTTCCGTGGAAGACGATGAAAATCATACGGAAGGTGTAGAGCGAGGTCATAAACGCACCGACCAGACCTGCCACCATCAGATTGATATGACCATTCGCCATCGCACCCGCGAGGATCTCATCCTTACTGAAGAAGCCCGCAGTGACCAGCGGTAGTGCCGACAGTGCTGCGCCGCCCACCAGGAAGCAGAGATAAACCAGCGGAATAGATTTACGCAGACCGCCCATCTTGAAGATGTTCTGTTCGTGATGGCAGGCCAGAATGACGGAACCGGATGCCAGGAACAGCAGCGCTTTAAAGAACGCGTGGGTCATCAAGTGGAAAATCGCCGCATCCCATGCCTGCACGCCAAGCGCGAGGAACATGTAGCCAATCTGGCTCATGGTAGAGTAAGCGAGAACACGTTTGATGTCGGTCTGTACCAGCGCGGCAAAACCGGCCAGCAGCAGCGTAACCGCCCCGACAATACCCACCAGATGCAGAACTTCCGGCGTCATCAGGAACAGGCCGTGGGTACGGGCGATCAGGTAGACACCCGCGGTTACCATGGTTGCGGCGTGGATCAGCGCGGAGACAGGCGTCGGGCCCGCCATCGCGTCGGCAAGCCATGTCTGCAACGGCAACTGCGCAGATTTACCGACCGCACCGCCCAGCAGCATCAGCGTCGCCCACATCAGCATGTTATTGCCGTCAGCAAAGTGCGCTGGTGCCAGTTCCACCATTTCGCGGAAGTTCAGGGTGCCCAGTTCGTTGTAAAGAATGAACAGTGCGAAAGCGAGGAACACGTCACCCACACGGGTCACGACGAACGCTTTCATTGCCGCTGCGCCATTCTTCGGATCGGTGTAATAGAACCCGATCAGCAGATAGGAGCACAGGCCCACGCCTTCCCAGCCGAGGTACATCAGCAGCAGGTTGTCGGCAAGCACCAGAACCACCATGCTGGCGATGAACAGGTTGGTGTAAGCGAAGAAGCGAGAGTAGCCCTCTTCACCGCGCATATACCAGGAGGCGTACATGTGAATAAGGAAACCCACACCAGTGACCACCGAGAGCATGGTCAGCGACAGGCCGTCCAGCACCAGGTTAAAACCGATGTTAAAGTCGCCTACCGACATCCACGTCCACAGCGGCTGGCTGTATGTCTGCTCGCCGTTAGCGAAGAAATCAACGCCGATAAAGGCGGTTACCAGCGCCGCCAGGCCCACAGAGCCTACGCCGACGATCGCCGAGACGTTTTCAGACCAGCGCCCACGGGAGAATGCCAGCAGGACGAAGCCAATCAATGGCAAAATAATGGTTAAGGCAAGCATGTTCATCCGCGCATCTCACTTACTGAATCGATGTTCAGGTTCTGGCGACGACGGTGAAGTTGCAGCAGCAGCGCAAGGCCGATACTCGCTTCTGCCGCCGCGAGGCTGATGGCGAGAATGTACATCACCTGACCGTCGGTCTGGCCCCAGTAGCTTCCGGCGACCACGAAGGCCAGCGCGGAGGCGTTAATCATGATTTCCAGACCAATCAACATAAACAGCAGATTGCGACGGATAACCAGACCGGTTAAGCCAAGAACGAATAAGATTGCCGCGAGGATCAGTCCATGTTGTAAGGGGATCATGCGTGCTCCTCCGTTTTTCTTTTCGCGCTGTCGTCTTTACGATTGCTCAGCACTTCACCCGCACGCTCTTCACGACCGACGTGGAAGGCCACAACCAGACCTGCGAGCAGCAGCATAGAAGCCAGTTCCACCGCCAGTACGTAAGGCCCGAACAGCGTAATACCCACTGCTTTAGCACTGATTGGCGTACCGTCGATACCCTGATCGTTAACACCGAGGATGGCGTAAACAATCACCACCAGCATGATGGCCGACAAAATTGCCGGACCAATCCACACCTGCGGTTTCAGCCACTGGCGTTCCTGTTCGATTTCTGAACCGCCCAGGTTGAGCATCATCACCACGAACACGAACAGCACCATAATGGCACCCGCGTAGACGATAATTTCCAGCGCACCGGCGAAGTAAGCGCCCAGTGAGAAGAACACCCCGGAAATCGCCAGCAGCGAAATAATCAGGTACAGCAGTGCGTGTACCGGATTGGTATGGGTGATCACTCGCAAGGTCGCAAGTATGGCTATCAGGCCACAGATATAAAAAGCGAACTCCATTGCCCCTCTCCTTACGGTAACAGGCTCTTGACGTCGATAGGCTTGGCTTCGTTCTCTGCTTCGCCCTTATCTTTGCCGTCGATTGCCATACCTGCCATCCGGTAGAAGTTATATTCCGGGTATTTGCCCGGACCGGAGATCAGCAGATCCTCTTTCTCGTAAACCAGATCCTGGCGCTTGTATTCCCCCATTTCGAAATCCGGGGTTAACTGAATCGCCGTGGTCGGACAGGCTTCTTCGCACAGACCACAGAAAATGCAGCGTGAGAAGTTGATGCGGAAAAATTCCGGGTACCAGCGACCGTCTTTGGTTTCTGCTTTTTGCAGCGAGATACAGCCGACCGGGCAGGCTACCGCGCAGAGGTTACAGGCTACGCAACGCTCTTCGCCGTCCGGGTCGCGGGTCAGAACGATACGACCACGATAACGGGGCGGCAGATAGACCGGCTCTTCCGGGTACATTCGCGTTTCGCGTTTGGCGAACGCGTGCAGGCCGATCATCCAGATACTACGAACCTGGGTGCCGAAACCTACTAACAATTCTTTTAAGGTCATGGTCTTATTGCCCCTTATTGCGCCTGCCAGAGAATGACAGCCGCCGTTACCAGCAAGTTGATCAGCGTCAGCGGCAGGCAGATTTTCCAGCCGAAGGACATTACCTGGTCATAACGCGGACGCGGTAACGACGCACGAATCAAAATGAACATCATCATAAAGAACGCGGTTTTCAGCGCGAACCAGATGAATGGCGGTAACAACGGGCCTTGCCAGCCACCGAAGAACAGCGTCACCATCAATGCAGAGATGGTCACAATCCCGATGTACTCACCCACGAAGAACAGACCGAACTTCATACCGGAATATTCAATGTGGTAACCATCCGCCAGTTCCTGCTCGGCTTCCGGCTGGTCAAACGGGTGACGGTGACATACCGCCACGCCCGCGATGGCAAAGGTAATAAAACCAAAGAATTGCGGGATAACGTTCCACACATGCGCCTGGCTGTTGACGATGTCGGTCATGTTGAATGAACCGGCCTGCGCCACCACGCCCATCAAGGAAAGCCCGAGGAACACTTCGTAGCTCAGGGTCTGCGCAGAAGCACGCATCGCACCCAGCAACGAGTATTTGTTGTTACTTGACCAGCCCGCAAACAGCACCGCGTAAACCGCCAGACCTGCCATCATCAGGAAGAACAAAATCCCGATGTTCAGGTCGGCAACCACCCAACCCGGACTGACTGGCACAATCGCAAAGGCCAGCAGCAGCGAGGTAAAGGCAATCATCGGTGCCAGGGTAAAGATGACGCGATCCGAGAATTTCGGGATCCAGTCTTCTTTAAAGAACATTTTGATCATGTCCGCAACCAGCTGGAGCGAACCGCCCCAGCCAACACGGTTAGGTCCGTAACGGTTCTGGAACAGACCCAGCAGGCGACGTTCGCCAAAGCTCATGAATGCCCCGCAGGTGACAACCACCAGCAGGATCACCACCGCTTTGAGGATGGTCAGCAGGATCTCAATCAGTTCCGGTGATATCCAACTCATTGTTGTGCCTCCTTGAGATCCTCAAGATGCGCGCCAGCCAGCACCGGAGCAATGCCGGACATACCCATCGGCAAGCCCACCTGCCCTGCCGTCAGTCCTTCGGCGATTTCAACCGGCAGCGTGACCGTGTTGCCATCGTAACTAAAGGAGACGCGTGTACCTGCGTTCACACCCAACTTCGCGGCATCCGCTGGGTTGAGTTTGATGTACGGCTGCGGCATACGGCTCTGGAAGACCGGAGCACGCTGTGACAATTCATCGCTGCCAAACAGGTGGTAATACGGCGCGATACGCCATTTCCCGTCCTGCGGCTGGAAGCGTGCCGGTACGCTGGTGAAGTAATCCAGACCATTTTCGCTGGTTTCAAACAGACGCACGCCCGGATCGCCAAAGCGCAGTTTGCCGCCCACTTCGTCCTGGAATTTGTTCCACGCCTGCGGGGAGTTCCAGCCCGGCGCCCAGGCAAACGGCACTTGCGAACGGTGCGCAGTCGGCTGGTTGTTACCTTCCATCGAGAAGGTGAACATGGTGTCAATATCCTGCGGCTGACGCGGCTCATGAACGCTGATATTGGCGCGCATGGCGGTACGACCGCTGTAACGGTGCGGTTCACGGGCCAGTTTCTGCCCACGAATACGGAATGTCGCATCCGGCGCAGCATCTTTGATACCTGCCAGTTCCGGGATTTTCGCCACAACAGCGTCAATCACATGGTCGAGCTGCGTCCAGTCCACTTCACGGCTCAGCAGGGTGCTGTGCAGCGAGTGTAACCAGCGCCAGCTTTCCAGCATGACAGTTTTGCTGTCGTAATAAGCAGGATCGTAAACCTGGAAGAAACGTTGGGCGCGGCCTTCGTTGTTGATCACCGTACCGTCGCTTTCAGCAAAGCTGGCAGCAGAAAGTACCAGATGGGCGTTTTCCATAATCGCTGTGCGTTGATGATCAACCACCATCACCAGCGGTGCTTTAGCCAGCGCAGCATTCACGCGGATAGCAGAAGCGTGACGATGCAGATCGTTTTCCAACACCACCACCGCGTCGGCGCGTCCGGTTTCCAGTTCGGTTAACGCTTCTTCAAGCGAACCGCCACCCATAATGCCCAGCCCCATGCTGTTGACGGAACGGGCAATCATGGTGATACCGACGTCAGCGCCGCGACCTTTCAGGGCTTTCGCGACGTTAGCCGCCGCCTGAATCACCTCTAAGCTACCGGCGTTCGTCCCGGAGATAATCAACGGTTTCTTCGCACCTGCCAGTGCCTGCACGATGACGTCGATTTTGCTTTGCAGCTCAGGTTCGATACCGTCAACCGCTGGTGCAGAGTTATCCAGCGCATGGGCGATGGCAAAACCTAAACGCGCCTGATCTTCAACCGGTGCGCGGTAAGTCCACGCCGCGATATCATCCAGACGGGTGTCATCAACGTTGGTAACAAACAGCGGATGCTTCGCACGTTGACCGATGTTGAGGATTGCCGCAATCTGCCAGTCAGCCACTTTCTGTGCTGCCGCCATTTCGCGCGCTTTACCTTTCACAGCCTGACGCACTGCCAGCGCGACGCGCGCGCCGGTCTGGGTAACGTCTTCGCCCAGCACCAGTACCGCATCGTAAGATTCGATTTCGCGCAGAGCCGGAGTATAAATGCCGCCTTCACGCAGCACTTTCAGCGCCAGTTGCAGACGTTCCTGCTCACCGTGAGCGATACCGGTGTAGAAGTTTTCTTCGCCCACCAGTTCACGCAGCGCAAAGTTGCTTTCCACGCTGGCACGCGGAGAACCAATACCGATCACTTTCTTCGACTGACGCAGAATATCTGCCGCGCCCTGCATTGCCTGTTCGGCGTTGAGGGTAATGAAATCATCGCCACGACGCTGTACTGGCTGACGCGGACGATCCTTCAGGTTGACGTAACCGTAACCGAAACGACCACGGTCGCAGAGGAAGTAGTGGTTTACCGTACCGTTGTAACGGTTTTCGATACGACGCAGTTCGCCGTAACGTTCACCGGGGCTGATGTTACAGCCGATGGAACATTGCTGGCAGATGCTCGGCGCAAACTGCATATCCCATTTACGGTTGTAACGCTCGGAGTGCGTTTTGTCGGTAAATACGCCGGTCGGGCAAATTTCGACCAGGTTACCGGAAAATTCGCTTTCCAGCGTGCCGTCTTCCGGGCGACCGAAGTAGACGTTGTCGTGCGCACCGTAAACGCCCAGATCTGTACCGTCAGCGTAATCTTTGTAGTAACGCACACAGCGGTAGCAGGCGATGCAGCGGTTCATTTCGTGAGAGATGAATGGCCCCAAATCCTGATTACGGTGGGTACGTTTGGTGAAACGGTAGCGACGGAAGCTGTGTCCGGTCATCACAGTCATATCCTGAAGATGGCAGTTACCGCCCTCTTCACATACCGGACAGTCGTGCGGGTGGTTGGTCATCAACCACTCGACCACGCTTTCACGGAACTGTTTCGCTTCTTCGTCGTCAATGGAAATAAAGGTGCCATCGGAAGCCGGTGTCATACAGGACATCACCAGGCGACCACGCGTGTCTTCCGCGTTTTGGTATTGCTTCACCGCACACTGGCGGCAAGCACCGACACTTCCCAGCGCCGGATGCCAGCAAAAGTAAGGAATATCAAGGCCCAGAGACAGACAAGCTTCCAGCAGGTTGTCCGCTCCGTTGACCTCGTATTCTTTGCCGTCTACATGAATTGTAGCCATTAGCATGCTTCCAGTTTTCTCAGTCAGAGACTGAGCGTTAATCGAAATTCGGTTACCAGCGCTCTTTCAGCAGGTTCGGCTGAATCCCATTAATCAAATGGGTATTGCTGAACGGCTGTTTGATTCCCGCCTCAAATTCTTCGCGGAAATATTTGATGGCGCTCTGTAACGGCTCCACTGCACCAGGTGCGTGGGCACAGAAAGTTTTACCCGGGCCTAAGAATCGACACAGTTGCTCAAGTGTTTCGATATCGCCCGGCTGACCTTCACCACGCTCCAGCGCACGCAGAATTTTCACGCTCCACGGCAGACCGTCGCGGCACGGCGTACACCAGCCGCAGGACTCACGGGCGAAAAACTCTTCCAGGTTACGCACCAGCGACACCATGTTGATCTCATGGTCAACCGCCATCGCCAGCGCCGTACCCAGACGGCTGCCCGCTTTACCGATACTTTCGAATTCCATCGGCAGATCAAGGTGCGCTTCGGTCAGGAAGTCAGTCCCCGCGCCGCCTGGCTGCCAGGCTTTAAATTTCAGACCATCACGCATACCACCGGCGTAATCTTCGAGGATCTCGCGTGCGGTGGTGCCGAACGGCAGTTCCCACAGTCCCGGATTTTTCACCCGACCGGAGAAGCCCATCAGCTTGGTGCCAGCATCTTTACTTTTCGAGATGTTCTGATACCACTCCACGCCGTTAGCGAGGATCGCCGGAACGTTACACAGGGTTTCGACGTTGTTGACACAGGTCGGTTTACCCCATGCGCCGGAGGTTGCCGGGAAGGGTGGCTTCGAGCGTGGGTTAGCACGACGTCCTTCCAGGGAGTTGATTAACGCTGTTTCTTCCCCGCAGATGTAGCGCCCTGCCCCGGTATGGACGAACAGTTCGAAATCGAAACCTGTTCCCATAATGTTTTTGCCAAGCAGACCCGCTTCGGTGGCTTCGGCAATGGCACGGCGCAGATTAACTGCCGCTTCGATATATTCGCCACGCAGGAAGATGTAGCCACGGTAAGCTTTCAGCGCAAACGCGGAGATGAGCATACCTTCCACCAGCAGGTGCGGCAGTTGCTCCATCAACAGGCGGTCTTTATAGGTGCCCGGCTCCATTTCATCGGCATTACACAGCAGGTAACGGATGTTCATGGATTCGTCTTTCGGCATCAGGCTCCATTTCAGGCCAGTCGAGAAGCCCGCGCCGCCGCGCCCTTTCAGACCAGCGTCTTTTACCTGATTAACGATTTCGTCCGGAGACAGCCCGGTCAGCGCCTTACGCGCGCCTTCGTAACCGTTTTTGCTGCGGTATTCGTCCAGCCACACTGGCTGTTTGTCATCGCGCAGACGCCAGGTCAGCGGATGCGTTTCGGGAGTACGGATAATGTTTTTCATTTATACCGCTCCAGCAGTTCAGGGATCGCTTCCGGGGTCAGATGCGCGTGAGTGTCCTCATCGATCATCATGTTTGGCCCTTTATCACAGTTCCCCAGGCAGCAAGTTGGCAGCAGCGTAAAGCGGCCATCAAATGTCGTTTGCCCTGGTTTGATGTTCAGCTTTTTCTCGAGCGCCGCCTGAATACCCTGATAACCGTTGATATGACAGACCACGCTGTCACAATAACGGATCACATGGCGACCAACCGGCTGGCGGAAGATCTGACTGTAGAACGTTGCCACACCTTCGACGTCGCTTGCCGGAATACCCAGCACATCGGCGATCGCGTGGATCGCACCATCCGGCACCCAGCCACGCTGCTTCTGAACGATTTTCAGCGCTTCAATGGACGCCGCACGCGGGTCTTCGTAGTGGTGCATCTCGTGCTCGATCGCTTCACGCTCTGCCGCACTCAGCTCAAAAGCCTCGGTTTGTGGTTGTTGATTCTCGTGCATAATTAGCGGTCCACATCTGACATAACAAAATCGATACTGCCCAGATAAACAATCAGGTCAGACACCAGGCTGCCGCGGATCGCCGCCGGAATTTGCTGCAAATGCGCAAAGCTCGGGGTACGAACACGGGTGCGGTAACTCATGGTGCTGCCGTCGCTGGTCAGGTAGTAACTGTTGATCCCTTTGGTCGCCTCAATCATCTGGAAAGATTCATTGGCAGGCATCACCGGACCCCACGACACTTGCAGGAAGTGGGTGATCAGGGTTTCGATATGTTGCAGCGTGCGCTCTTTCGGCGGCGGCGTGGTCAGCGGGTGATCCGCTTTGAACGGGCCTTCCGGCATGTTGTTGAGGCACTGCTCAAGAATGCGCAGACTCTGGCGCAGCTCTTCCACTTTAAGCATTACGCGGGTGTAGCAGTCAGAAACGCCACCACCCACCGGGATTTCAAAGTCGAAGTTTTCATAGCCAGAATAAGGACGCGCCTTACGCACGTCGAAGTCGATCCCGGTAGCACGCAGGCCCGCGCCAGTGGTGCCCCACTCCAGCGCCTCTTTCGCGCCATAGGCGGCAACGCCCTGGGAACGACCTTTCAGAATGGTGTTTTGCAGCGCCGCTTTCTCGTAAGACGCCAGACGTTTCGGCATCCAGTCGAGGAACTCACGCAGCAGGCGATCCCAGCCGCGCGGCAGGTCGTGCGCTACGCCGCCAATACGGAACCACGCCGGGTGCATACGGAAACCAGTGATTGCTTCCACCAGATCGTAAATTTTCTGACGATCGGTAAAGGCGAAGAACACTGGCGTCATTGCGCCGACGTCCTGAATAAAGGTCGAGATATACAGCAGGTGACTGTTGATGCGGAACAGTTCGGAGAGCATAACGCGAATGACGTTAACGCGATCCGGCACGGTGATCCCGGCCAGTTTCTCTACCGCCAGCACGTAAGGCATTTCGTTAACGCAGCCGCCGAGGTATTCGATACGGTCAGTATACGGAATGTAGCTGTGCCAGGACTGGCGTTCGCCCATTTTCTCCGCACCACGGTGGTGGTAACCGATGTCTGGTACGCAGTCGACAATCTCTTCGCCATCGAGTTGCAAAACGATACGGAAAGCCCCGTGCGCCGACGGGTGGTTCGGACCGAGGTTGAGGAACATGAAGTCCTCGTTTTCGGTGCCGCGCTTCATCCCCCACTCTTCCGGTTTGAAGGTCAGGGCTTCCATCTCCAGATCCTGTTTGGCTTTGGTCAGCTCAAACGGCGAGAATTCGGTAGCGCGCGCCGGATAATCTTTACGCAGCGGGTGACCTTTCCAGGTTTGCGGCATCATGATGCGTCGCAGGTTCGGGTGACCGTCGAAAGTAATGCCAAACAGATCCCAGGTTTCACGCTCATACCAGTTAGCGTTCGGGAACAGTTTGGTGAAGGTCGGTACGTGCAGGTCGTTTTCTGCCAGCGCCACCTTCAGCATGATGTCGCGGTTACGATCGATAGAAATCAGATGGTAGAAAACGGAAAAATCCGCGGCAGGTAACCCTTCGCGGTGTGTGCGCAGACGTTCGTCCATGCCGTGTAAGTCAAACAGCATGACGTAAGGTTTCGGCAGTTTCTTTAAGAAATCGCCAACTTCCAGTAATTGTTCACGCTTGATCCACACAACGGGAACCCCGGTGCGAGTCGCCTGAACAGTAAAGGCATCCGGCCCAAAACGGTTGCGCAGTTCGCCAATCACCGGATCATCAAGATGATCGCGGGTCTGCCAGGCGGGTTCTTGCGCGGTTAAGTCGGTCATATTGTTCACCATTGCAAATGGTCCGTGGTGACTGTCGGCGCAGTAAGCTTCGCGAAATAGATTTAGGAATAAGCGAAGAAAAATCCCTTTGCCGACAGGCGCAAATTAAATCTCGTCAGGTGTACGCAGGTTAGTTACGGCAATGCGTTCACCGCGCTTGCGTTCGCGCTCTGATTGCATATTGGCGCGATAAACGCCCTGATCGCCAACCACCCAGGAGAGCGGACGACGTTCTTTGCCGATAGATTCCTGCAACAGCATCAGTGCCTGCATGTACGCTTCAGGACGCGGCGGGCAGCCCGGGATATACACATCAACCGGGATGAATTTATCGACGCCCTGCACAACGGAATAAATATCGTACATACCACCAGAGTTGGCACAGGCACCCATTGAGATAACCCATTTTGGTTCCAGCATCTGGTCATACAGACGCTGAATAACCGGTGCCATTTTGGTAAAGCAGGTTCCTGCAACCACCATCAGGTCAGCCTGACGCGGCGAAGCACGCAATACTTCTGCGCCAAA
Source organism: Escherichia sp. XD33 (assembly GCF_019375075.1). Classification (NCBI taxonomy): domain Bacteria; kingdom Pseudomonadati; phylum Pseudomonadota; class Gammaproteobacteria; order Enterobacterales; family Enterobacteriaceae; genus Escherichia; species Escherichia sp. XD33. The sequence continues at coordinate 99,783 of NZ_JAENDM010000012.1, read as the reverse complement.
ACGCGCCACGTCATGCACCGCGGTAAACGAAGTCACCATCTCAACGTAACAGCAGGAAAGACCGAAGTTATACGGCCAAATTGAGTTTTTACGACCCCAGTTAACCATGTCATTGAGCTTGCCCATAAACACGTTTTTGTTAACTTCTTGCTCCAGAGGGTCGGTTACGATCTCCTGCTTTTGCAGGGGGTAACGGTCGTTCTCACCGTTGGGATCTATGCGGGTGAGCGTATAATCCATCTTAATGCCTCGCGGTTAGCGTTGACGATTAGCGATACTGTTCGTTTCCGGGTTCATACGCTCGCGGCGTGAACGCGCGGGCGTCCAGTCCAGCGCGCCAATACGCACCAGATAAACCAGACCTGCCAGTAACACAAAAATAAAAATTGCAGCTTCCACAAAGCCTACCCAGCCGCTTTCGCGGATAGAGGTTGACCATGCGAACAGATACAGCGCTTCAACGTCGAAGATAACGAAGAACATGGCCACCAGATAAAACTTGGCGGACAGGCGTAAGCGGGCGGAGCCGACCGAGTCGATACCGGATTCAAACGGCACGTTTTTCGACCTCGCGCGTGCGCGACCGCCTAAAAACCAACCGCCTACCAGCATCAGGCAACACAGGCCAATGGCAACGATAAGAAAGATAGCGAATGCCCAGTGATGAGCGATGACTTCAGTGGATGTTGACATACTCATTGCTTACTCATCAAAAGTAGCGCCAGATTCACTGCTCTTCACGGCAGATGGACGCCACATCGATTCATGGGGAGGAATAAAAAAAACCTTACAATCACTGTAGAAATTCTTTTATACAGCTAATTGATGTGGTCTTTTACTCCTTTCTATAACCTTTTGTCAACTTTAACAAAAGTTTCTTCACATTAGTTTACATAATATCAACACCATTAGCATTTAATGCCCTTTCACCCCAGATCCTTGACGACTCCAGGATAATTAGATGTTGTTGAATCGTGTCCGTTGTGAAGCAATGGAAAAAATACGGGTCTATTTTGACAGGAATTTGTGTCGATTCCTCCCCCCAAAAGAGAGTATTTTCTTGATCTGTGACACGCTTTTGTCATTCCATAACAAAAACGCAGCAACAAATTTACGTATTTTTTAACATCATTGTAGCAGGTGATTTTTTTCAGGCGATTATTTGTGCGTTCGGGACGTGAATCTCTGGTGATTGAAAAATGAACAGCTTTGTGCGTTCTGCACTATGCGAGGAAGGATTTTTACTAAAAAAAAGCCGCTGGGGTTTAAAACACCCCCAGCGGCTCGTTTTTTACACTATTGTCTCAGGAATTATCTATCGTCCGTCGATTACTCGATATCCCTTTCAATCAACAATGAATCATCCCCTTCCGGAGCAGACATTGGGCTGTATTGCCACGGATTATGGTAGCTCTCCATCGCCTGATAGATCACCTGGGCCAGCTCATTATTACTGGACGGGTCATAGCACAGCAAATATTCGGTATCAGGTAGCGGCGGTAAGCCATCTACTCCACTCAGCACACGCAGGTCCGGGCTCATCATTTCAACCGGCCTTGCCGTCACGCCAAGACCGGCTTTCACTGCCGCACGAACGGCCGGAAGCGTCGAGGCGACATAAGCCAGTCGCCATGGAATATCTGCTTTATTAAGCGTCGCCAGCACCATATCGCGAAACGGACTTGGATCATCCAGCAATACAAGAGGGATCGGCTCACCTTTTTGCAATACGTATTCCGCTGCGCAGTACCAGTGTGTTGGCGAGGTACGCAGGTTCAATGCCTTAAAGGTAGAAGGACGATGGGTGGTTACCATCAAATCCACTTCCTGGGATTCCAGCATTTCTGCCATATAGGCATTACGTTTAACGCGGACATCCAGCGCTAATTTCGGATAAACCGAACTCACGCGATTTAACAGGAAAGGTAAGATCGTATCGGCAGATTCATCTGAAGCACCGATAGTTAACACGCCCTGAAGATTACTGAACATTAATGATGAGCAGGCCTCATCATTAAAACGCAGGATTTTCCTGGCGTAACCAAGAAGTTGAATGCCATGTTCAGTTAACAGTTTGTTGCGACCGTGACGAGCGAACAGTTCTTTCCCAACGAGTTGTTCCAGACGCTGCATTTGCTGACTTACGGCGGACTGAGTACGACACACAGCGGCAGCTGCGGCAGCAAAAGTGTTCAGATCGGCAACAGCAACAAATGTTCTCAGCAGATCGAGGTCGAGGTTAATTATCGGACGATTTGCACTTATCATATATTATCACTTACTGGCGGCTCATACTGAGCTGGTTAATGCTGTGCACACACAAACAAGCAATTCCATTTGTAATGTGCCTCCCTGGCAGTTTCATCCGGAACCCGGACGAAAGTAAAAATGCATATGAGTTGCACTAAAAAAGCGACTCACATTGTTCCGTTATAATGCCTGAAGTAGATCACAGAATATATCTTCAGGGATCGCATATCTATTAAGTTACTCACTCTTTTCTATTTATGACATGCGCGTGTTTGTATAAATGTAAATGTGAGTCCTTGTTCCACTCTCGTGCAGCATCGCTGGTCATACGCGAACACGTACAAACAGCAATGGTGAGGCGGCATCAAGAGCAGGGATCCGTCATTTATGCGAGCATTTTACCCCAAAAACCTTTTATTTATAAGGGTCATTGCGAATTATCTGATGCAAAGTTATGTTATGTTAGGCAAAGTAATCTTCTATTATTAATAAGCACATCAAAACCTTTTTGAATATTAAATAATAATTAATTAGCATCATCCTCATTCATTAATTCCGCTTAACAATAGTTTCACACCTTGCCCCCATTACGACACCTCGGAAATCATCACGCTGTTAAACTCTCCGTAATGCGGAAATATCATCATCGCGTTTCATTAGTGAATTCTTAAATGAGGCATTTTCACACAATTATCTTACAGATAAAAAAACCAGACTTACAATTAAGAATCAGAACAATTCACTATATAACATTGCATGTAAAGCATATACACCTCATTATTTTGTCATTATTAAGTTATTAACAGCACAATCGAGCCTTCCCCTCTGGCAAAATCTTATTCTGCAGACCTTCAAAACACCGTCCTGGGGGAGTACATTGTTCTAAGCTGACTTCCACGGCAGGGAGTGGCGATAACAGCAAAAAAGGTCAAGATTCATGTCCCCCATTGAAAAATCCAGCAAATTAGAGAATGTCTGTTATGACATCCGTGGTCCGGTGCTGAAAGAAGCAAAACGCCTGGAAGAAGAAGGTAACAAGGTACTGAAACTGAACATCGGCAACCCAGCCCCGTTCGGTTTTGACGCGCCAGATGAAATCCTCGTTGACGTGATACGCAACCTGCCTACCGCTCAAGGGTATTGCGATTCCAAAGGTCTTTACTCCGCGCGTAAAGCCATCATGCAGCACTACCAGGCTCGTGGCATGCGTGATGTTACCGTGGAAGATATTTACATCGGCAATGGTGTATCGGAGCTTATCGTTCAGGCAATGCAGGCATTGCTGAACAGCGGGGACGAAATGTTGGTTCCTGCACCAGATTACCCACTATGGACCGCGGCGGTTTCGCTTTCCAGCGGTAAAGCGGTGCATTATCTTTGCGATGAATCCTCTGACTGGTTCCCGGACCTCGATGATATTCGCGCTAAAATTACGCCTCGTACGCGTGGGATCGTTATTATCAACCCAAATAACCCAACCGGCGCGGTATATTCCAAAGAGCTTTTAATGGAGATTGTGGAGATTGCACGTCAGCATAATCTCATTATCTTCGCCGATGAAATTTATGACAAAATTCTCTACGACGACGCTGAGCATCACTCAATTGCACCGCTGGCACCTGACCTGCTGACCATTACCTTTAACGGACTGTCGAAAACGTACCGCGTTGCAGGCTTCCGTCAGGGGTGGATGGTGTTGAACGGGCCGAAAAAACACGCCAAAGGCTACATCGAAGGTCTGGAAATGCTGGCTTCAATGCGCCTGTGTGCTAACGTTCCTGCGCAACACGCCATTCAGACCGCGCTAGGTGGTTATCAGAGCATCAGTGAATTTATTACCCCTGGCGGTCGTCTTTATGAGCAGCGTAACCGCGCGTGGGAACTGATCAACGATATTCCGGGCGTTTCCTGCGTGAAACCTCGTGGTGCGCTGTATATGTTCCCGAAAATCGACGCCAAACGCTTTAACATTCACGACGATCAGAAAATGGTGCTGGATTTCCTGTTGCAGGAAAAAGTTCTGTTGGTGCAAGGGACGGCATTCAACTGGCCGTGGCCGGATCACTTCCGCATTGTCACGCTACCGCGTGTCGATGATATCGAGCTGTCTTTGAGCAAGTTCGCGCGTTTCCTTTCTGGTTATCATCAGCTGTAATCTTAATTTCACTGCCGGAGATTGCATCCGGCAGCGTTATCCCGCCACAATGACCTGATGATGTCATCATACGTAAGGTCACTATGAAACAGAGCCATTTTTTTGCCCATCTCTCCCGCCTGAAACTCATTAACCGCTGGCCGCTCATGCGCAACGTGCGGACGGAAAATGTGTCCGAACACAGTTTGCAGGTAGCGATGGTCGCCCATGCGCTGGCAGCTATCAAAAATCGAAAATTTGGCGGTAATGTCAACGCCGAACGTATCGCTTTACTGGCGATGTACCACGATGCCTCAGAAGTGCTCACCGGCGATCTCCCTACTCCGGTGAAATACTTCAATTCGCAAATCGCTCAGGAGTACAAGGCTATTGAAAAAATCGCTCAGCAAAAACTGGTCGATATGGTTCCGGAAGAGCTGCGGGATATCTTTGCGCCGTTAATTGACGAGCATGCATATAGCGATGAAGAAAAATCGCTGGTGAAACAGGCAGATGCACTGTGTGCATATCTGAAATGTCTGGAAGAACTCGCGGCCGGAAATAATGAATTCTTGCTGGCAAAAACGCGACTGGAAGCGACGCTTGAAGCGCGTCGCAGCCAGGAGATGGACTACTTCATGGAAATATTTGTTCCCAGCTTCCATCTTTCGCTCGATGAGATTAGCCAGGATTCACCGCTGTAAGCAGCCGGAGTCTGCGTCGCATCAGGCAATAAGCGCCGGATGCGACATCAGGCTCTTGTCAAAACGGAAACAGCATCGGGATCATCACCACACAAACCGCCATCACGATAATGGTGAACGGTACCCCCAACTTCACAAAGTCACTGAAGCTGTAATTTCCCGGACCTAAAACCAGTGTGTTAACAGGTGAAGAAACCGGTGTCATAAAGGCGGCGGATGCTGCCATCGCCACGACCATCGCGAATGGATAAGGCGACACCCCCATCGTTTTGGCAGCAGCCAGCGCAATCGGAGCCATCAACACCGCCGTCGCGGTATTAGAGATAAATAGCCCAATAACCGCCGACAAGACAAACAAACACCCCAGCATCATATGTGGCCCGTAACCACCGCCAATGTCCATCAGCCCTTTCACCGCCAGCGCGACACCTCCCGTTTTCTGTAATGCCACAGCAAACGGCATCATCCCAACGATCAAAATAATGCTCGGCCAGTGAATGGATTTATAGGCGCTTTCAGCATCTATACAGCGGAATTTCCCCATCAGCAGGCAGGCGATGATAGCGGCAACAGGATTAGGAATTTCATCTGTCAGCATTAACGCCACCATTAGCACCAGACAGAAAATGGCATGGGGTGCCTGGCTGTGCGCGGGTGATGCTTCACTCACCTCTTCCGGTAAGTTCAGCGCTACGAAGTCGCGGCCCTGTTTGGCCAGCATACCGATCAGTTTCCAGTTACCCACAACCAGGATGATATCGCCCAGCAGCAGAGGCTCATCCGCCAGCGAACCTTCCAGCGCCACGCCATTGCGCTTTAGCCCCACCACATTCAGTCCGTAGCGGGTACGAAAACCAATTTCGCGCACCGATTTACCAATCAGTTCTGACTCAGGAATTAATGAAATCTCTGCCATGCCCACATCAAGGGCCTGGTCAGAAAAATACTCGCCGCGCAGTACCATCGGCTCCAGCAATTGCTCACTACAAAATTGCCGGAGATCGACATCAGCCGCAGACATATCAATAAGCAAAACGTCACGCGCGCGAAATTCAGAAACCCCATTAACGTTCACGATAACGCGACGAAAACGCCGCCAGCGTTCAACACCGATGACGTTAGCGCCATAACGCTCACGTAATTTGAGATCATCCAGCCGTTGACCAATCATTGGCGATCCGGGGCGAATAGCCAGACGTCGCGCACGCCCGGTCAGTCGATATTCACGGATAAGATCGCGAAAGGTTCGACGCGTCCAGCCTTCGCGCTGCGGGGTCTGGGTATCCCCTTTCAGCATGAAACGCATCACTAACATATACAAAATACCCAGCACCAGCACGACCAGGCCAATAGGTGTTACGCTAAAGAAACTGAAGCCGTGATAGCCTTCACGCAGCAATTCACTGTTGACTACCAGGTTCGGCGGCGTCGCCACCAGCGTCATCATGCCGCTAATCAGCCCGGCAAAACTTAACGGCATCATCAGACGTGACGGCGACGTTTGCATACGCATGGCAACGCTTAACACCACGGGAATAAAGATAGCGACAACGCCGGTTGAACTCATAAACGCGCCAAGCCCCGCGACGGTCAGCATCAACAAAACCAACATTTTGATTTCACTATTGCCCGCAACTTTGACCAGCCATGTTCCCATTACGGTGGCAACACCGGTACGGACCAAACCATCGCCAATAATAAACAAGGCGGCAATCAGGACAACGTTAGGATCAGAAAAGCCGGAAAATACTTCTGGGACTGTCAGCGTTCCGCTTAATGCAAACGCGACAATAACAAACAAAGCGACCGCATCCATACGCACTCTGCCCGTCGCAAACAAGACGATGGCAACGGCCAGTAATGAAAGAACCCAAATCAATTCACCGTTCACAACTTATCCTTGTTAATTGAGGGGGATGACTTGATTCTGCCATAAAAAAGCCCCGACGAGACGGGGCTAAATCATGATCAGGTGTTTCACTGAATAATAACATCGCCATTTGGCTGTTTGGTCACAGTAATTTGCTCCAGACTGTGGAGGACCAAATCGACCTCATTCAGGCGCGGGGTATCTGCCGGAGCGTTAACCGCAATGACATGACAACCCGCCGCCAGGCCAGAAAGCACGCCAGCGGGAGCATCTTCCACCACCACACACTCCTGCGGCGCAAGCCCCAGCAGCTGCGCGCCTAACAGATACGCATCAGGTTCTGGTTTTCCGCGCTTCACTCGCTCAGCGGTTACAAACACCTCTGGTGCGGGAAGCCCAGCTATTTTATGGCGCGCTCGCGCTACCGGCATGGAGCCAGAAGTCACAATGGCCCACGGAATACCTGCTTTATTCAAATGACTGAGTAAGGCGATTGCCCCCGGAAGCGCGGTAATACCTTCGGTTTCCGTGGCCTCGATGTGCTCCAGACGCGTAAACTCGGCGGCAATATCAGCCTCGGATTTGCCCGCCATAAAATGGCGCAGAGAGGTGATCGCCTGTTTACCGTGAATGAAAGCCAGCACCTCTTCCGGCGCTAACCCATGACGTCTGGCCCAGTTGCTCCACGCCCGTTCTACCGCAGGCAGGGAATCCACCAGCGTTCCATCAAGATCAAACAGAAAACCTTTGCACCGCACGCGGGCCTCCTCAGGCATTGATAATTTGATTAATTTCGTTGGCGCTCAAATGGTACTGACGCGGGCAGGCATGCCACACATTAAGCATGCGCTGATATTTTTCCCACATTGGCGTCTGGGCGTTAAAACCGTGAGTTCCGGCGTCAAAATGGGTATAGCGCCCTTCCACATTAACCATAAAGCGGACATAACCGAGGTAACGTGCTTCAGTGGCGGCGTCAAAGCCGAGGAAGGTGACACGACGTTCATCGATGGATTGCTGGTCCTGCAAATTAGACCAGGAAACATGCAACGCATGATACATCTCCATAATGTCGATGATAGTGCGGCAGGTTTCTTCTTTCAGCTCGCCAAACTCGCGATCCAATTCACGCATCTGTAATCCGTAACCACGCTCAATAATTGTTTGCAGGCGACGGTAACGTTCAGCATTTGCCGGATCGAGCATAGTCATCATCTTGTACTGATTAGACAAAATAAGACGTTGCGCGTTGGTCATTTCCATTGTTGACTCCTGTATCACTCTACTACGGTGAAAAAAAAGAAGGCTGAGTATGCCTTCTTTTATATGCGTAATCAGGGGTCAATTACAAATCATCAAGGAAAGTTTTATCCAGTTGTTTGAAGGCGCGCTTAAGCGTGTCAGCTAATGCCTGGTAATCAGGCTTGCCTTCAACGGGTGCCAACACCTGTCCAGACTCCTGCAATTTACCGCGAACTTCATAAAACCAGTTAAGGATTGCAGGGGGTAATGGCGTGACAGAACGCTTGCCCAGCCACCACAATCCCTGCATGGGTAAACTTAAGGCGAACAGGGCAGTGGCAACTGCCGGCCCAAGCTGACCGCCCAGGGCAATCTGCCAGCAGAGAGTAAATACGGCGATCGGCGGCATAAAACGGATCGCATAACGCGTCATCTTGATAACGCGATTTTCGACAAAGACCGGGGCAAGGCGTTTTTCCAGCGGCCACGTCTTTGAGTAATGCTGTCCCCGGCGAAACAAGCTAAAAAAATTAACAGAACGATTATCCGGCGTTGACATGCTTCACCTCAACTTCACATATAAAGATTCAAAAATTTGTGCAAATTCACAACTCAGCGGGACAACGTTCAAAACATTTTGTCTTCCATACCCACTATCAGGTATCCTTTAGCAGCCTGAAGGCCTAAGTAGTACATATTCATTGAGTCGTCAAATTCATATACATTATGCCATTGGCTGAAAATTACGCAAAATGGCATAGACTCAAGATATTTCTTCCATCATGCAAAAAAAATTTGCAGTGCATGATGTTAATCATAAATGTCGGTGTCATCATGCGCTACGCTCTATGGCTCCCTGACGTTTTTTTAGCCACGTATCAATTATAGGTACTTCCATGTCGAGTAAGTTAGTACTGGTTCTGAACTGCGGTAGTTCTTCACTGAAATTTGCCATCATCGATGCAGTAAATGGTGAAGAGTACCTTTCTGGTTTAGCCGAATGTTTCCACCTGCCCGAAGCACGTATCAAATGGAAAATGGACGGCAATAAACAGGAAGCGGCTTTAGGTGCAGGCGCCGCTCACAGCGAAGCGCTCAACTTTATCGTTAATACTATTCTGGCACAAAAACCAGAACTGTCTGCGCAGCTGACTGCTATCGGTCACCGTATCGTACACGGCGGCGAAAAGTATACCAGCTCCGTAGTGATCGATGAGTCTGTTATTCAGGGTATCAAAGATGCAGCTTCTTTTGCACCGCTGCACAACCCGGCTCACCTGATCGGTATCGAAGAAGCTCTGAAATCTTTCCCACAGCTGAAAGACAAAAACGTTGCTGTATTTGACACCGCGTTCCACCAGACTATGCCGGAAGAGTCTTACCTCTACGCCCTGCCTTACAACCTGTACAAAGAGCACGGCATCCGTCGTTACGGCGCGCACGGCACCAGCCACTTCTATGTAACCCAGGAAGCGGCAAAAATGCTGAACAAACCGGTAGAAGAACTGAACATCATCACCTGCCACCTGGGCAACGGTGGTTCCGTTTCTGCTATCCGCAACGGTAAATGCGTTGACACCTCTATGGGCCTGACCCCGCTGGAAGGTCTGGTCATGGGTACCCGTTCTGGTGATATCGATCCGGCGATCATCTTCCACCTGCACGACACCCTGGGCATGAGCGTTGACGCAATCAACAAACTGCTGACCAAAGAGTCTGGCCTGCTGGGTCTGACCGAAGTGACCAGCGACTGCCGCTATGTTGAAGACAACTACGCGACGAAAGAAGACGCGAAGCGCGCAATGGACGTTTACTGCCACCGCCTGGCGAAATACATCGGTGCCTACACTGCGCTGATGGATGGTCGTCTGGACGCTGTTGTATTCACTGGTGGTATCGGTGAAAATGCCGCAATGGTTCGTGAACTGTCTCTGGGCAAACTGGGCGTGCTGGGCTTTGAAGTTGATCATGAACGCAACCTGGCTGCACGTTTCGGCAAATCTGGTTTCATCAACAAAGAAGGTACCCGTCCTGCGGTGGTTATCCCAACCAACGAAGAACTGGTTATCGCGCAAGACGCGAGCCGCCTGACTGCCTGATTTCACACCGCCAGCTCAGCTGGCGGTGCTGTTTTGTAACCCGCCAAATCGGCGGTAACGAAAGAGGATAAACCGTGTCCCGTATTATTATGCTGATCCCTACCGGAACCAGCGTCGGTCTGACCAGCGTCAGCCTTGGCGTGATCCGTGCAATGGAACGCAAAGGCGTTCGTCTGAGCGTTTTCAAACCTATCGCTCAGCCGCGTACCGGTGGCGATGCGCCCGATCAGACTACGACTATCGTGCGTGCGAACTCTTCCACCACGACGGCCGCTGAACCGCTGAAAATGAGCTACGTTGAAGGTCTGCTTTCCAGCAATCAGAAAGATGTGCTGATGGAAGAGATCGTCGCAAACTACCACGCTAACACCAAAGACGCTGAAGTCGTTCTGGTTGAAGGTCTGGTCCCGACACGTAAGCACCAGTTTGCCCAGTCTCTGAACTACGAAATCGCTAAAACGCTGAATGCGGAAATCGTCTTCGTTATGTCTCAGGGCACTGACACCCCGGAACAGCTGAAAGAGCGTATCGAACTGACCCGCAACAGCTTCGGCGGTGCCAAAAACACCAACATCACCGGCGTTATCGTTAACAAACTGAACGCACCGGTTGATGAACAGGGTCGTACTCGCCCGGATCTGTCCGAGATTTTCGACGACTCTTCCAAAGCTAAAGTAAACAATGTTGATCCGGCGAAGCTGCAAGAATCCAGCCCGCTGCCGGTTCTCGGCGCTGTGCCGTGGAGCTTTGACCTGATCGCGACTCGTGCGATCGATATGGCTCGCCACCTGAATGCGACCATCATCAACGAAGGCGACATCAATACTCGCCGCGTTAAATCCGTCACTTTCTGCGCACGCAGCATTCCGCACATGCTGGAGCACTTCCGTGCCGGTTCTCTGCTGGTGACTTCCGCAGACCGTCCTGACGTGCTCGTGGCCGCTTGCCTGGCAGCCATGAACGGCGTAGAAATCGGTGCCCTGCTGCTGACTGGCGGTTACGAAATGGACGCGCGCATTTCTAAACTGTGCGAACGTGCTTTCGCTACCGGCCTGCCGGTATTTATGGTGAACACCAACACCTGGCAGACCTCTCTGAGCCTGCAGAGCTTCAACCTGGAAGTTCCGGTTGACGATCACGAACGTATCGAGAAAGTTCAGGAATACGTTGCTAACTACATCAACGCTGACTGGATCGAATCTCTGACTGCCACTTCTGAGCGCAGCCGTCGTCTGTCTCCGCCTGCGTTCCGTTATCAGCTGACTGAACTTGCGCGCAAAGCGGGCAAACGTATCGTACTGCCGGAAGGTGACGAACCGCGTACCGTTAAAGCAGCCGCTATCTGTGCTGAACGTGGTATCGCAACTTGCGTACTGCTGGGTAATCCGGCAGAGATCAACCGTGTTGCAGCGTCTCAGGGTGTAGAACTGGGTGCAGGGATTGAAATCGTTGATCCAGAAGTGGTTCGCGAAAGCTATGTTGGTCGTCTGGTCGAACTGCGTAAGAACAAAGGCATGACCGAAACCGTTGCCCGCGAACAGCTGGAAGACAACGTGGTGCTCGGTACGCTGATGCTGGAACAGGATGAAGTTGATGGTCTGGTTTCCGGTGCTGTTCACACTACCGCAAACACCATCCGTCCGCCGCTGCAGCTGATCAAAACTGCACCGGGCAGCTCCCTGGTATCTTCCGTGTTCTTCATGCTGCTGCCGGAACAGGTTTACGTTTACGGTGACTGTGCGATCAACCCGGATCCGACCGCTGAACAGCTGGCAGAAATCGCGATTCAGTCCGCTGATTCCGCTGCGGCCTTCGGTATCGAACCGCGCGTTGCTATGCTCTCCTACTCCACCGGTACTTCTGGTGCAGGTAGCGACGTAGAAAAAGTTCGCGAAGCAACTCGTCTGGCGCAGGAAAAACGTCCTGACCTGATGATCGACGGTCCGCTGCAGTACGACGCTGCGGTAATGGCTGACGTTGCGAAATCCAAAGCGCCGAACTCTCCGGTTGCAGGTCGCGCTACCGTGTTCATCTTCCCGGATCTGAACACCGGTAACACCACCTACAAAGCGGTACAGCGTTCTGCCGACCTGATCTCCATCGGGCCGATGCTGCAGGGTATGCGCAAGCCGGTTAACGACCTGTCCCGTGGCGCACTGGTTGACGATATCGTCTACACCATCGCGCTGACTGCGATTCAGTCTGCACAGCAGCAGTAATCTCGTCATCATCCGCAGCTTTGCGCTGCGGATATCTGAACCGGAAATAATCACTATTTCCGGTTTTTTATTCTCTTAATTTGCATTAATCCTTTCTGATTATCTTGCTTAACTGCGCTGCATCAATGAATTGCGCCATCCCACTTTGCATACTTACCACTTTGTTTTGTGCAAGGGAATATTTGCGCTATGTCCGCAATCACTGAATCCAAACCAACAAGAAGATGGGCAATGCCCGATACGTTGGTGATTATCTTTTTTGTTGCTATTTTAACCAGCCTTGCCACCTGGGTAGTTCCGGTGGGGATGTTTGACAGTCAGGAAGTGCAGTATCAGGTTGATGGTCAAACAAAAACACGCAAAGTCGTAGATCCACACTCATTTCGCATTCTGACTAACGAAGCAGGCGAACCTGAGTATCACCGCGTACAGCTGTTCACGACGGGCGATGAACGCCCGGGCCTGATGAACTTCCCGTTTGAAGGATTAACCTCAGGATCGAAATACGGGACAGCCGTTGGCATCATCATGTTTATGCTGGTGATTGGCGGCGCGTTTGGCATTGTGATGCGTACAGGAACCATTGATAACGGTATCCTGGCGCTTATTCGCCATACCCGCGGGAATGAAATTCTCTTTATTCCTGCGCTGTTTATTCTGTTTTCACTTGGCGGCGCGGTATTTGGTATGGGAGAAGAGGCCGTCGCCTTTGCCATTATCATCGCACCGCTAATGGTCCGGCTGGGCTATGACAGTATTACCACCGTCCTGGTGACCTATATTGCCACGCAAATCGGTTTTGCCAGTTCGTGGATGAACCCGTTTTGTGTGGTCGTTGCTCAGGGGATTGCCGGCGTTCCGGTGCTTTCTGGCTCCGGGTTGCGCATCGTGGTGTGGGTTATCGCCACTCTGATTGGCCTGATCTTTACCATGGTGTACGCCTCACGAGTGAAAAAGAATCCTCTTCTGTCACGCGTGCATGAGTCCGACCGCTTCTTTCGTGAAAAGCAGGCTGATGTTGAACAACGTCCGTTTACCTTTGGTGACTGGCTGGTATTGATTGTCCTGACCGCCGTAATGGTCTGGGTGATTTGGGGCGTGATCGTTAATGCCTGGTTTATTCCAGAAATTGCCAGCCAGTTCTTCACCATGGGTCTGGTGATTGGCATCATCGGCGTTGTTTTCCGCCTTAACGGCATGACGGTTAATACCATGGCTTCATCCTTTACCGAAGGGGCGCGAATGATGATCGCCCCTGCCCTGCTGGTGGGTTTCGCCAAAGGGATTTTGCTGCTGGTCGGTAATGGTGAAGCGGGTGATGCCAGCGTGTTAAATACCATCCTCAACAGCATTGCCAATGCCATTAGCGGTCTGGACAACGCGGTCGCGGCCTGGTTTATGTTGCTCTTCCAGGCGGTATTTAATTTCTTCGTGACGTCCGGTTCTGGTCAGGCGGCGTTAACCATGCCGTTACTGGCACCGCTTGGCGATCTGGTCGGTGTTAACCGTCAGGTTACCGTGCTGGCGTTCCAGTTTGGTGATGGCTTCAGTCACATCATTTACCCAACCTCAGCGTCGTTAATGGCAACGCTCGGTGTGTGCAGGGTGGACTTCCGTAACTGGCTGAAGGTGGGCGCGACCCTACTTGGACTGCTGTTTATTATGTCCAGCGTCGTAGTGATCGGCGCTCAGTTGATGGGCTACCACTAAAAATGTTAAGAGCCGCAATTGCGGCTCTTTTTTCATTCTGCCGTTTCAGTCTCTACGGCTTCATTTTTGGCATTGCGCTTCATCCACAACGCTAGCGCTTTCAGCGAGTCTGGAGTGAACTCATCGCAGCGTGCGGTGATTTCTTCCGGCGTCAGCCAGCAAACTTCACTGACTTCATCTTCCTGTAGTGCGAAGGGACCGTGAGAGACGCAGCTGAACAATGCGCCCCAGACACGGCAATTTTTATCTTCGAAATAGAACTGCCCGTGCTCGGCAAAGGGGACACCGGCAATGCCCAACTCTTCTTCCGCTTCGCGACGCGCGGATTCCAGCAGTTGCTCATCGGCCTGGACTACACCGCCTGCGGTCGCATCTAACATGCCGGGTAAAAAGTCTTTTGTCTCGGTACGACGCTGGACCAGAATTTTGCCCATGCCATCATGCACGACGATGTAAGTTGCACGATGACGCAGACACTGTGCCCGCATTTGTTCCCGGCTGGCTTGTGCAATGACTTCGTTCTCTTCATTGACAATATCCACCCATTCAGTACTTGCCAAACGACGCTGTTCCATTATCAGGAAACCTTCTTTTTCTGGCGCTCTTACGGCGCATTTTGAGTTGTGGGTAAATTACGGATTAATCGCGACCTGCGCAATGATACTTTGATCATTGAGTGCGATTACACTAAGTACGTCATTATCCAGCATGCCATAACTCGCCGGATTACCGCCTTTCGGAATACTCACCGAGCCGGGGTTGAAGTGGAAAATCTCCCCCCGCTGTTCTGCCACTGGCAGATGGGTATGACCGTACACCAGCACATCGTTCTGGTTTAAAGCAGGCAGATTTTCCGGGCCAAAAAGATGACCATGCGTCAAAAACAGACGTTGTTTTTCCAGTAATACCTGTTGCCACGGCGCGGTTATCGGGAAATGCAGCAGCATTTGATCCACTTCGCTGTCGCAGTTGCCGCGCACAGCGATAACCTTATGTGCCACTTCATTAAGCCGTTCAGCGACTTTGGCTGGCGCGTAACCCTCCGGTAAAGCATTACGCGGGCCGTGATTCAACACGTCGCCAAGGATCACCAGCCACTGGGCACCGCTTTGGGCAAACAACTCCAGAACACGTTCCGTCGCCGGTAACGACCCATGAATGTCCGATGCAAACATCAGTTTCATCACTCACTCCTCGTCGAAAAAACGTAAGCTATGATACTGGATTCTGTCGTTGCTATCAGCCAGATTGCTTCGCCGAAAGTGCAATAAAACGCTGGACAGACGCTCGCTGCCACTGGAATGTTGCATAATCCACCAGGCGTTCTGGCACCTCATCGCCATGTAGTACCAGGCGGTTAATCATTAGCGCCAGATCAGTATCAGCAATGCACCATTCACCAAATAAATTCGGCTGACCCAGTACTAACAAATGTTCTGCCATCGCGAACAGTTTCTCTGCACTGGCTTTTCCCTCGGCCGTTAGTGGCGCTTTTTTCGCCCCCGCAAAGACAACATCCGTCGGACGCTCTTCGCGGATGGGCATCAGATCGCTGCGCAGCCAGGCCTGAATCTGTCGTGCACGCGCACGATTTTCTAAATCAAGCGGATAAATACGTTCCCAGGTCGGTGGCGCAAATCGATCTTCCAGATACTCCGCAATGGCAGAAGATTCACTCAACTCAAAATCATCGATTTGTAATAACGGCACACGGCGTGTCTGACCGTAACCTTGCCACGTCGGCTGCAAATGTTCACCGCTGTCGAGGTCGATGGTCTTGATATGAAACGACAGGCCTTTTTCCTGCAACGCCACCCAGGCGGATAACACATAAGGGGAGAAAAAGTGGGCATCTGACCAAAGCGTGATAGCGGGTTTACTCATTATGTCCTCGGCAATAAAGGGGGCTGGCTATCAAACTATAGAGCCTTTTTGTCACTGTCACGTGACGAATACTCACGTAAGTCGCCGCGCTTTCTATACTTGTGGTGTTCAGATGATTAAACAACCGGAGCTGCAATGATCGATCTCTATTTCGCCCCGACACCCAATGGTCACAAAATTACGCTGTTTCTCGAAGAAGCAGAGCTGGATTATCGCTTGATTAAGGTAGACCTGGGGAAAGGCGGTCAGTTTCGTCCGGAATTTTTGCGCATTTCGCCCAACAACAAAATTCCGGCAATTGTTGATCATTCTCCTGCCGATGGCGGCGAACCGCTAAGCCTCTTTGAGTCTGGTGCCATTTTGTTGTATCTGGCTGAGAAAACAGGACTCTTTTTGAGTCATGAAACGCGTGAGCGCGCCGCCACATTACAGTGGTTATTCTGGCAGGTAGGCGGACTGGGGCCGATGCTTGGGCAAAATCATCATTTTAATCACGCAGCCCCCCAAACCATTCCTTACGCTATTGAACGTTATCAGGTTGAAACTCAGCGTCTTTACCATGTACTGAACAAGCGGCTGGAAAACTCGCCCTGGCTGGGAGGCGAGAACTACAGCATTGCGGATATTGCCTGCTGGCCGTGGGTTAATGCCTGGACTCGCCAGCGAATTGACCTAGCAATGTATCCGGCAGTCAAGAACTGGCATGAGCGGATCCGTTCGCGCCCTGCCACCGGGCAGGCACTGCTAAAAGCACAACTCGGTGATGAGCGTTCGGATAGTTAACAGAAACAGGTTCTCGTGTATTATTTCATCCTAAGTAAAACAACGGAGAACCTGCAATGGCACAACCTGCCGCTATTATTCGTATAAAGAACCTTCGTTTGCGTACGTTTATCGGAATTAAGGAAGAAGAAATTAACAACCGTCAGGATATTGTTATCAATGTGACGATCCACTACCCCGCCGATAAAGCGCGCACTAGCGAAGATATCAACGATGCGCTGAATTATCGCACCGTAACGAAAAACATTATTCAGCATGTAGAGAATAACCGTTTCTCTTTGCTGGAAAAATTAACTCAGGATGTGCTCGATATCGCACGTGAACATCACTGGGTGACGTATGCTGAAGTGGAGATCGATAAACTGCACGCGCTGCGCTACGCCGATTCGGTATCCATGACCTTAAGCTGGCAGCGTTAATCGCCATATCGGGAGGCTGCATGAACATAGTGATCACCGGAGGGACAGGATTAATTGGTCGCCATTTGATTCCGCGTTTGCTGGAGCTGGGCCATCAAATTACGGTAGTGACGCGTAACCCGCAGAAAGCCAGTTCCGTTCTCGGCCCTCGGGTGACACTATGGCAAGGGCTTGCCGATCAAAGCAACCTCAACGGCGTTGATGCGGTAATCAACCTGGCCGGAGAACCGATTGCTGATAAACGCTGGACTCACGAGCAAAAAGAGCGTCTCTGCCAAAGCCGCTGGAATATCACGCAAAAACTGGTCGATTTGATTAATGCCAGCGACACGCCACCGTCGGTACTCATTTCCGGCTCGGCAACGGGCTATTATGGTGACTTAGGTGAAGTGGTGGTTACCGAAGAGGAACCGCCGCATAACGAATTTACCCATAAACTCTGCGCTCGCTGGGAAGAAATTGCCTGCCGGGCGCAAAGTGACAAAACGCGAGTGTGCCTGCTGCGTACCGGTGTAGTGCTGGCACCGGATGGCGGTATTCTCGGTAAAATGCTGCCGCCGTTTCGTCTTGGCCTGGGCGGGCCGATTGGCTCTGGTCGGCAGTATCTGGCCTGGATTCATATTGATGATATGGTCAACGGTATTCTCTGGCTGCTGGATAACGAGCTGCGCGGGCCATTTAATATGGTTTCGCCCTACCCGGTACGCAATGAACAATTTGCCCATGCGCTCGGTCATGCGCTGCATCGCCCGGCCATTTTGCGCGTCCCCGCGACCGCCATTCGACTGTTAATGGGCGAATCTTCAGTACTGGTATTAGGTGGACAACGCGCGCTGCCTAAACGGCTGGAAGAAGCGGGTTTTGCGTTTCGCTGGTACGATTTAGAAGAGGCGCTGGCGGATGTCGTTCGCTGATGTGGTTTACAGCAAACATCCGCCAGTTAACTCCCGGTGTTACAGGATTAGTGGCTTTGCGCGATAAGATCGTCTGGTGAAAGTCGGGTCACCATCATAACTAACTCTCTGTCTAAACCTCTATCCAGCATCTCCTGAGCAATACGCAGGGCTTCTTCGTGTTTGCCCTGCATTGCGCCTTCTTCACGTAATCTGTCAGCAATGGTCATCAGTTTCTCCTTTTCTTGTGGTGCGCGTTCCGCTATCTCACCAATAAATGCACGAAAACGCTGGGCATCCCCTGTTTGTAATACGTAATTAAACAGGGCTTTTAGCTGTCTGTCATTAGTGTTCCCTGTAACTAGCAGCGAAACAATTTGGTCGACTAATCCCAACAGATCGCGCTGACGAATATGTTTCTGAATTAACTCCAACAGCGCCATTTTGCGGTGTTGCATAATCTCGTCATCCGGCACCACGGTAATATCCACCAACGGAAAAGCCGATGAATATATTTTGCGGGCTATAGCAGGCTCGGCAAATTCATCAAGCCAGCAGAGTGAATAAGGATAAGGACTTCTGCAACCATGATAAAACAGCATCGGGAGCACCAATGGAAGCTCTTTATAGCCCGCATCAAGATGGTTTTGCATTGCCGCAATGGAATAACGCATCATGCGAAAAGCCATTAATTCTTCCGGCTTACTTTGGTGCTCTATCACTACATAAATATAACCCACTCCCTCCTGCGTTTTCACAGACCACAAGAGGTCGGAATAATATTGCCGCAGGTCTTCATCAATAAAACTGTTTGGTTCCAGTTTAAGCGTCGTTAAATCACACAGTTTGCGCAGCGGCGCGGGAAGATGAATATCAATAAAATCCCGCGCGGTGTCTGGATGGCGTAAAAAAGATTTAAATACCGCATCATGCGGCGTGGAAGTTGTCGATATTGTCATGGCGTTCCGTCACCCCTCAAATTTAAGATGACGCGACAATAACCACGATTAACACCCAATGCAGCAGGCAGTTTTTATCTTTGGACAGCGAATTCAGAAGTATTTTTAGCGGACTGTAACTTTTACATTTCAGCGGAAGCTGACTCGCAAATTCCCCATGAAAATACTCCGGCAGCGTTAGCCACCGGAGAGGAAATTATTTCAGCGATCCCTTAAGGAACCGTTGCAGACGAGGGCTTTGCGGGTTGCCAAATAACTGCTCCGGCGCGCCCTCTTCTTCTATTTTCCCCTGATGGAGGAAAATGACATGAGTAGAAACATGGCGAGCAAAGCCCATTTCGTGAGTCACTACCACCATGGTTTTCCCCTCTTCTGCCAGTTGCTGCATAATACGCAACACTTCGCCTACCAGTTCAGGATCGAGCGCCGAGGTAGGTTCATCAAACAGTAAAACTTCCGGTTCCATCGCCAGCGCCCGCGCGATAGAAACACGCTGTTGCTGACCGCCGGAAAGATGCACCGGATATTTCCCCTGCGCACGTTCGTCTATCCCGACTTTTGCCAGATACTTCACCGCCCGCTCGCGCGCTTCCTGCTTGCTCAGGCCCAACACCTGAATCGGCGCTTCCATGACGTTTTCCAGCACCGTCATATGGCTCCAGAGATTGAAGTGCTGGAATACCATCGTCAGGCGTGTGCGCAGTAAGCGCAGTTGATTTTTATCGGCGACTTTGAGTTGACCGTCTTTGTCGCGCACCAGATTGATCGTCTGGCCATTGACCACGATCGACCCTTCACTCGGTTTTTCGAGGAAGTTAATGCAGCGCAGAAAGGTACTTTTCCCCGATCCCGACGATCCGATGATGCTTATTACATCTCCGGCATTCGCTTGCAGTGATACCCCTTTCAGCACTTCATGTTCGCCGTAGCGTTTGTGCAAATCGATAACGTTTAATTTATTCTCGGACATCGTATTCTCAGTGCGTTGAAGAAGGTTTCACATGCTGCAACCAGCGTTTTTCCGCTCTGCGAAAGAGGCTGATCAGGACATAAGAGATGATTAAATAGAGCACCGCGGCAATGCCGAAGGCGGTAAAAGGTTGATACGTGGCGGCGTTAATATCGCGGGCTATTTTCAGCAGATCCGGCACCGTGGCAGTAAATGCCAACGCAGTAGAGTGCAGCATCAGGATCACTTCGTTGCTGTATGCCGGTAACGCAATACGCAGCGCAGAAGGCAAAATAATGCAGCGATACATTTTAAAAGTCGAGAAGCCATAGGCTCTGGCGGCTTCAATTTCCCCATGCGGAACCGAACGGATTGCCCCAGCAAAAATCTCGGTAGTGTAAGCGCAGGTGTTAAGCGTCAGCGCCAGCACGGTACAGTTCAGGCCACTGCGGAAGAAAGCGTTAAGGAATTCGGTTCCCTTAACAATCTCAAGCGTGTACATGCCGGAATAGAACACCAGCAACTGAACATACAGCGGCGTACCGCGAAAAATATAGGTAAATAACCAGATTGGAAACTGGATGTATTTATTACTGGAGACACGACCAATCGCCAGAAACAGCGCCAGGACTCCGCCTATCACTACCGACAAAATAAGCAGCCACAGAGTGATCGCCACACCAGTAAAGCGATAACCGTCGGTCCACAGCAGCGGTTTCCAGTATTCATGTAAGATTTCGATCACAGGTCAGCCCTCTTCACACCCACGGAGTAGCGGCGCTCAAGGAACAGCAGCACACCATTGGAAACAGTGGTGAAAACCAGGTAAATCACGCCACAGACGATGGCGAAATAGAACGGTTCCCAGGTACTTTTGCCTGCCAGTTGGGTGGCTTTGACCACATCTTCCAGGCCGAGTAACGAAACCAGTGCGGTAGATTTGAGGATCACCTGCCAGTTGTTGCCAATGCCTGGCAGGGCGTAACGCATCATCGACGGAAACATGATCCGCCGAAACACTTGCCCACGAGTAAAACCGAACGCCGTCGCCGCCTCTATATGTCCTTTCGGCACTGCCATAAAAGCACCACGGAACGTTTCGGTAAAATAAGCACCGTAGATAAAACCGAGAGTGATAATACCAGCGACCATCGGATCGATATCAATCTGCCCGACGCCCATCGCCTCCGTCACCGTGTTTAGCGCAATCTGCAAACCGTAGAAAATCAGCAGCATCAACACTAAGTCCGGCACGCCACGAATCAGCGTGGTGTACCCTTCGAAAATCAGCCCCGAAAGCCGATTTTGCGAGAGCTTACCGCCAGCGCCAATTAAACCGATGATTACAGCGAGCACTACAGAGCTGATAGCCAGCTCCAGCGTGACGAGCGCACCCTGTAAAATAACACCTGAAAACCCATACAACATGCTGCCTGTCCTGTCGTGTGTGGTGAATTACCGCCTCTTGTCTCCCTCCGGTTACCCGAAGGGAGCGGGCTTTCTTTCACCGATGGCGATTAGCCACCATAAACATCAAAATCGAAGTACTTTTTCGCTAATTTCTCGTAAGTACCGTCAGCGCGCATTTCGGCAAAGGCTTTGTTCAGTGCTTCGCGCAGTTCGTTATCTTCTTTACGCAGGCCCATGCCGGTCCCTACGCCAAACAGTTTTTCATCTTTAACAGACGGGCCACCGAATTTGTAATCTTTACCGACAGGTTGTTTGAGGAAACCTTCGCTGGCAGCGACCTCATCCTGGAACGCGGCATCAATACGTCCGGCAGTCAGGTCAGAATAAATGTTGTCCTGCCCCTGATACGAGACGATTTCAATGCCTTTTGGTGCCCAATGTTCATTACCGAACGTCTCCTGGGTGGTGCCCTGCAATACGCCTACCCGTTTGCCTTTCAGCGACTCGACTGTCGGCTGAATGTCAGAATTTTTCGCCACCACCAAACGAGAATCGGCAGCGTACAGTTTGTCGGTGAAGGCTATTTCTTGCTGACGTTTTTCCGTAATGGAAAGCGATGACATGATGGCGTCAATCTTCTTCGCTTTTAAGGACGGGATTAACGCATCCAGCGGATTTTCGACAAACGTACATTGCGTATTGATGCGTTTGCATAATTCCTTTGCCAGATCGATATCGAAGCCAACCAGTTCGCCTTGTGAATTTTTTGATTCAAATGGCGCATAGGTCGGGTCGGTACCGATGCGGATGTTTTGCGGAATCGCAGCAAACGCCGCAGTTGCGCTGGAGAAGGCCAGAACCAGAGAGAGCGATAGCACCAGTTTTTTCATAATGTCCTCAACTGACAGTCTTTTTATAGGGAATATTTACAGGTTTGTTACACTTATCGTGCCATAAAATTGACCATCAAGGCAAAATATCCCGCCCCGTTAGACGTATTATTTTTCATTAAAAATGCTTAAGTATGCATTTCAATGCACCACGATAGTGCAACAAACCTGGCGTGCACCATGATGATCATTCCATCAGGTACAGCTTCCCAGCGACGTATCAGTCACCGTAGACATTAAAGTCGAAATACTTTTTCGCCATCTTGTCGTAGGTGCCGTCCTGACGCAGCTCGCCAAGCGCCTTATTGAAGGCAGCCGTCAGTTCAGCATCATCTTTACGTAGCCCTACACCGGTGCCATCACCGAAGTATTTTTTGTCTTTTACTGATGAGCCAGCAAAGGCGAAATCTTTACCAGCAGGTTGCTTGAGGAATCCTTCGCTGGCAGCAACTTCATCTTGTAACGCAGCATCCAGACGTCCTGCAGCCAGATCGGAATAGACCAAATCCTGGTTGGCATAGGCCACCACATCCACGCCTTTACTACGCCAGGTCTCGTTAGCGTAAGCTTCCTGGGTTGATCCCTGCAGCACACCAACATGTTTACCTTTCAGTGAATCCAGCGTTGGCTGAATCGGTGAACCTTTGGCCGCAATCAAACGAGAATCTGCGGCGTACAGCTTGTCGGAGAAGGCAATCTCCTGCTGACGTTTATCGGTAATGGAAAGCGACGAAATAATAGCGTCGATTTTTTTCGCTTTCAGTGAGGGGATCAGCGCGTCAAAGTCACTGGCAACCCAGGTACATTTCACCTGCATCCGTTTGCACATCTCGTTACCGAGATCGATATCAAAGCCAACAAAATCACCTTTAGCATCTTTCGATGAGAACGGTGCGTAGGTGGTATCGGTTCCGATACGTACCGTCTCCGGTAGCGCCGCATAGCTGGAAGCCGCTGTGGAGAGACCGACTAACAAAGACAGAGCGAGAATCGACTTCTTCATACATAACCCTCAAGTGAAAATGGCTTTTTTATGTTGTGTATTGTGTTGTGTGTTTGCAGGCTCTTTCATGCAGGTCTTATGCCATCTTGACGACAACAGTAACATTCAACGTTAAATATGTTAATAAGACGTTGCATTATTGTCCTGAAGTTGAAGATAGCAGGTATAGCGGTTGAATCGCAGCGTTTCGATTGAATGGCAGAAACAAAATGTCGAGGATTTGATCGCGGTTGCAAAATTGCCCTGAAACAGGGCAACAGCGGAGTTATGCGCCCTGCCAGCGGGCAAAGAGATCTTCAGGAAGGGTTATCGCAAACTGGTCAAGAACACGATTAACCGTCTGATTTATCACATCATCAAGGGATTGCGGGCGATGATAAAACGCCGGAACGGGAGGCATAATCACCGCACCGATTTCTGCCGCCTGAGTCATTAAACGCAGATGGCCTAAGTGCAATGGTGTTTCACGCACGCAGAGCACCAACGGGCGACGCTCTTTCAGCACCACATCTGCCGCACGGGTCAGTAAGCCATCAGTATAGCTATGGACAATGCCGGAAAGGGTTTTGATTGAACAGGGTAAAATCACCATCCCCAGCGTCTGGAAAGAACCGGAAGAGATGCTGGCGGCAATATCGCGCGCATCGTGCGTGACATCGGCTAATGCCTGCACTTCGCGCAGAGAAAAATCCGTTTCGAGGGATAAGGTCTGGCGCGCTGCCTGGCTCATCACCAGATGCGTTTCGATATCTGTGACATCGCGCAGAACCTGTAATAAGCGCACGCCATAAATCGCGCCGCTGGCACCGCTGATGCCTACAATGAGTCGTTTCATAAATAGTTGCCCTGTCAGACTTGCAGGCAGACTTTGCAGGATTTCGGCGGGAGTTGCAAGTCAGGGTGCCAGACCGGCACCCTCAGCGAAGGCATCATCCTTCGTTATGCATTTCGAGATTTTCCACTTCGTTCTGACGTTGCACTGCTTTGGCGTCATCATTACGTAACGTATCGAGGAAATCGAGGTAGCCCTGATCAACATCTTTGGTGACGTAGACGCCGTTGAACACCGAGCATTCAAACTGCTGGATATCCGGATTTTCAGCGCGAACGGCGTCGATCAGATCGTTCAGATCCTGGAAAATCAACCCGTCAGCACCGATGATCTGGCGAATTTCATCAACTTCGCGACCGTGAGCGATCAGTTCCGTGGCGCTCGGCATATCAATACCATAAACGTTCGGGAAGCGAATTTCCGGTGCCGCAGAAGCGAGGTACACTTTCTTCGCTCCGGCTTCGCGTGCCATCTCGATAATCTGCTCAGAAGTGGTGCCACGGACGATGGAGTCGTCGACCAGCAGGACGTTTTTATCGCGGAACTCGGCGCGGTTGGCATTCAGTTTACGGCGCACGGACTTACGACGCAGCTGCTGGCCCGGCATGATAAAGGTGCGGCCAACATAGCGGTTTTTAACGAAGCCCTGGCGGTACGGTTTGCCCAGAATACGAGCAATTTCCAGCGCGATATCACACGAGGTTTCTGGGATCGGGATCACCACGTCGATATCCAGATCTTCCCATTCGCGGGCAATTTTCTCGCCCAGTTTCGTGCCCATATTCACACGCGCGCTGTAAACGGAAATTTTGTCGATAAACGAGTCCGGGCGGGCAAAGTATACATACTCAAACAGGCACGGATTGCTGACCGGATTGTCAGCACATTGACGGGTAAACAACTGCCCTTCTTCAGTGATGTAAATCGCTTCGCCCGGCGCGACGTCACGCAGGAAATCAAAGCCCAGCGTATCGAGCGCTACGCTTTCGGAAGCGACCATATATTCTGTACGGTTCTCGTCAATATCACGTTTTCCCAGTACCAGCGGACGAATCCCGTTTGGATCGCGGAAAGCAACCATACCGTGGCCGATAATCATCGCCACACAGGCATACGCGCCGCGGATTAAGCGGTTTGTGGCAGCAATGGCAGCGAAAATATTGTCGGCTTCCAGCGGGTAGTGGCGGAAGTTGTCCAGCTCGCTGGCGAAGATATTAAGCAGAATTTCCGAGTCGGAAGTGGTGTTGATGTGGCGGCGTTTTTCTTCAAACAGTTTTTTACGCAACTCGTGAGCGTTGGTCAGATTGCCGTTGTGGGCAAGCGTAATGCCATACGGGGAGTTAACGTAAAACGGCTGCGCTTCAGAGGCGCTGGAGCTGCCAGCCGTGGGGTAACGCACATGACCAATGCCCATATTGCCCTGCAAACGCTGCATATGGCGAGCTTCAAATACATCGCTCACCAGCCCGTTCGCTTTACGCAAACGGAAGCAGTTATTGGCATCTATGGTGATGATGCCGGCGGCATCCTGACCGCGATGCTGAAGCACCGTTAAGGCATCATAAATCGACTGGTTAACCGGCATAACACCGGCGATACCGACAATACCGCACATACGTCTTTTTCCTCGTTAAGCCACATCTCAGAGCACTTACGCTCTGGGCAAGAAACTTGACGAGCTTTGCAGATAATCAAAAAACCATCTGATGATAAAACTGAATTGCGGGATCAGCTGTGATTTGCTCCAGTCTTCGCTTTTCGACACCCCGGTAAAGGAGTCGAGAAAGAAGAGAATGGCAGCAACAATCAACACACCGCGCAACGCACCGAAACAGACGCCCAGCACCCGATCGGTGCCTGACAACCCCGTTTTCTCCACCAACTGGCCTATCACGAAGTTCACGATAGCACCAACGATCAGGGTAGCGATAAACAGTACCGCGATGGCAATCCCATTTCGAACCAGTTCGTCTTCAAAGCCCGTAAACCAGACTGACAGGTAAGTGTAGTAATGACTGGCAACAAAGAAAGCACAACCCCATGTCACCAGCGATAACGCTTCACGAACAAAGCCGCGGATCAGGCTAACCAGAGAGGAAAAAGCAATCACCGCGATTATGGCGTAATCAATCCAGACCATATGTGTCCCACGATTTTACGCCCTGTCATCCTGTTCGGGGCGCATTCTAACAGAAAAAGAAAACGTTTGCGTAGGGATTTCCTTCCCGCGCATCAATAAAAATGGCGCTGAAAAAATATTCAACGCCATCGACTTTTTATGCCTTTGCGGCATCGGGCAATGCGTGTCGGATGCGGCGTAAACGCCTTATCCGACCTACGGTTCTACCCCTGCGTAGGCCTGATAAGACGCGCCAGCGTCGCATCAGGCAAGACCGTATTAATTCGGCGTATAGCCCATTACCACGCCACTTAAGCCAGAAAGTTGCTTCAACTCACCCAGCGAACCTTTCAGCTTATCTTTCGAGGCATCCGGCCCAACCAGAATACGGGTAATTTTACCCTGCACTGGCGTGGATGGCGACGTATAAACCCGATAACCGGCACCGCGCAGCTTACCGACAATCTCATTCACTTTATCGGCATTTTTCAGCGCACCCAGTTGCACAACATAGGCTTTACCCGTCGGTGCAGCTTTTTCTTCCACGACCGGCTTCGGTTCTGGCTTCGGCGCAGGTGGTGCTTCAACCTTTGGTTTAGGCGGCTCCACCGGTTTCGGCTTCGGTGGGGCGACCGGTGCAGGTTCCGGTTCAAACTCGGTGTTATTGGCTGCAATAGTGGCCGGATCGAGCGACGGTGCTGCGGCATCACCTGCCCGCACCTCTTCCGCTGCGCCTTCCGGCGGCTGCGTCGGTAACGCCTGGGTGGCGGCTGGCATCATATCAGGCTCATCACGATCGCCCGCTTTCGGCACCAGCGGGATAGCCGCGAACTCATCCTGATAATGTTTTTTCTGCCCGTCCAGCAGCCCTGGAAGTACAATCACCCCCAGCGCCACCAGCACGATCGTGCCCACTAACCGATTCTGAAACTTACTTGCCACCGCTTCTCCTCGCGTCAATCACTTCCATGACATGTGCGACCGTGTGGAAAGAACCACACACCAGCACGGTGTCTTCCGCTTTAGCGTCCGCCATTGCGGCATCCCATGCCTGCGCAACGCTATCAAATGATTTGCCGTTACCCAAATGCTCAAGCAGTTGTTCTGCCGTGGCACCGCGCGGCCCTTCCAGTGGCGCACAATACCAGTCATCAACCACGCTTTTCAACCAGGCCAGAGTTCCGGCAATATCTTTATCATGTAGCATACCGATAACCGCCAGCACGCGCCCGTTTTTCGGTAGCGCTTTCATACGCCCGGTGAGATATTCCGCCGCATGTGGATTATGCGCGACATCAAAAATAACGCGTGGCGACTCGCTCACAATCTGGAAACGTCCCGGCAAAATTGCGCTGGCAATCCCGTCGCGAATGGCATTTTCACTGACTTCCAGCCCGCTGGCACGCAGTGCCGCCAGCGCTGTTGCGGCATTCGGTTGCGGGACAAGCGGCAACGGCAGATTTTCCAGCGTGCCGTGAGCATCGCTAAACGCCCAGTCATGATCGGTGACGGAATAGTTCCACTCAACGCCCCGACGTTGTAACAGTGCACCTTTTTCCTGCGCCACATCAGCAATGGTAGAAGGCATTTCCGGCTCACCGACAATTGCCGGTTTTTCGCTGCGGAAGATGCCTGCTTTCTCGCGACCAATACTTTCGCGATCTGGACCCAGCCAGTCGGTATGATCCAGCGCAATACTGGTTACTACCGCGACATCGGCGTCGACAATATTGGTTGCGTCCAGACGACCGCCCAGCCCTACTTCCAGAATCACCACGTCAAGTTGTGCCTGCTTGAACAGCCACAACGCCGACAGCGTACCGTACTCGAAATAGGTCAGGGAAATATCACCGCGTGCCGATTCAATCTCCGCAAAAGAGGCGGTATGGGCCGATTCCGGCAATTCCTGGCCCTGCACACGTACGCGCTCGGTATAACGCACCAGATGAGGCGAACTGTAGACGCCCACTTTGTACCCTGCCGCCATCAGAATCGACTCCAGCGTACGGCAGGTGGTGCCTTTGCCATTCGTACCCGCAACGGTAAACACAAATGGCGCTGGTTTCAGGACGCCAAGACGCGCCGCGACCAGGCTCACGCGCTCAAGGCCGAGATCGATAGTTTTACTGTGCAGGTTTTCCAGATAAGAAAGCCACGAAGCCAGAGGCGACGCGGCTTGAGGAGTGCGTTTGATAATCATGGTATCCGCTGATTCGTTACGGTGAGAATAGCAAAAGGGCAGAGCCAGTGGCCCTGCCCTTATCAGTTATCAGGCCTCAGGTTCCTGATCCGGTACCGGGGGTACCACTACGCCTTCACGCGGCGCTTCAGGATTCGGCGCTGGCAGATTCATCAACTTCGCCAGAATGCTCGCCAGTTTCAGGCGCATTTCCGGACGACGGACGATCATGTCGATCGCGCCTTTCTCGATCAGGAATTCACTGCGCTGGAATCCAGGCGGCAGTTTTTCGCGAACGGTCTGTTCGATAACACGCGGACCGGCAAAGCCGATTAACGCTTTCGGTTCAGCGATGTTGAGATCGCCCAGCATGGCGAAACTTGCAGAAACACCGCCCATCGTCGGGTCGGTCAGCACGGAGATGTACGGCAAGCCGCGCTCCTGCATTTTTGCCAGTGCCGCAGAGGTTTTCGCCATCTGCATCAGCGACATCAGTGCTTCCTGCATACGTGCGCCACCAGAGGCGGAGAAGCAGATCAGCGGGCAGTTATCTTCCAGCGCCTGCTCAACGGCACGCACGAAACGTGCACCCACAACAGACCCCATTGAACCGCCCATAAAGGCGAACTCGAATGCCGCAGCGACAACCGGCATTCCATACAGAGTGCCTTTCATCACCACCAGCGCATCTTTTTCGCCGGTTTCTTTCTGCGCAGATGCCAGACGGTCTTTATACTTCTTGGAGTCACGAAACTTCAGCACATCTTTCGGCTCAAGCTCGCTACCCAGCTCCACAAGGCTTCCTTCATCTAACAGGCTATGCAGGCGATTACGCGCTGTCATACGCATGTGATGGTCACACTTCGGACAGACCTCAAGATTACGTTCCAGCTCAGCGCGGTATAAAACCTGACCGCAGCTATCACACTTAGTCCACACCCCTTCAGGAATGCTCGCCTTGCGGGTGGGAGTAATGTTGCTTTTAATTCGTTCAATCCAGCTCATTAGGGACCTTTCTGTCTGAACCTGGTTCGATGCCAGTTTTATCTTTGGGGACGCATAATGCCATTTTTGCCCCCAACAGACCATGAATGTTGCACATTAAAACATAACAGCCCGAAACTTTGGATAAAAAAGTGGTCGAACCGCGGAGTTACTTTTTATTTTGCGGCGCGTGCCGCAGCGCGTTTGTGACGGATTATTTCGATGACGCCCGGCAAAATAGAAACCACAATAATCCCGACGATCAGCAGCTTAAGGTTATCCTGAACCATCGGGATTGTACCGAAGAAATAGCCTGCGTAGGTAAAAAGCAGTACCCACAACAGTGCGCCGATCACGTTATAAGCGGCGAAATGACGGTACGACATGTGGCCCATTCCCGCAACAAACGGGGCGAACGTTCTGACGATCGGCACAAAACGGGCGAGAATAATCGTTTTGCCGCCATGTTTCTCATAAAACTGATGGGTTTTGTCGAGATAACTGCGACGGAAAATTTTCGAATTGGGATTACTGAACAACTTTTCACCGAACAACCGCCCGATAGTGTAATTGACCGCGTCACCCACAATCGCGGCGATCAGCATCAGCACCACCATCATATGGACGTTGAGATCGTTGGTTTCCAGTGATGCCAACGCTCCGGCAACAAACAGCAATGAATCACCCGGTAAAAACGGCGTTACCACCAGACCGGTTTCACAGAACAAAATTAAGAACAAAATGGCATAAACCCAGACGCCGTACTCCGCGACCAGCTCTGCCAGATGCACGTCAATGTGCAGGATAAAATCGATGAGGAAATAAATCAGGTCCATATTTGCCTATGCCTTGTACTCGTCATCTTTCAGGCTGTAACTACGTTGGCTACAGCCTGAAATGTTCCGAGCATTATTCTCGTTAGTCCGCCAGAAATAGCGGGCCCATTGGCGGTTTTGGAAGATCATACTGGTCAGGGTAATCCACCGCGACCAGATACAGCCCTTCCGCTTTTGCCGTTGCTGCCGCCAGCGTTCTGTCCTTTGCCGCCAGCAACTCTGCTATCCAGCTCTCCGGCTGGTTGTGGGCACCGACTTCCATCAGGCTGCCGACAATATTCCTGACCATATGATGTACAAAAGCATTCGCTTTAATATCTACCACCACATAAGGACCGTGACGCGTGACATTAATATGCATAACGTTGCGCCACGGGGTTCGGGACTGGCACTGCACCGCACGGAACGAGGTGAAATCATTCTCGCCCAGCAAGCATTGCGCAGCCCGATGCATCCGTTCAGCGTCCAGCGGTTCGTAAAAATGGGTTACCCCTTTACTCAGTACCGCCGGGCGCAGCCGATGATTGTAGATGATGTAGCGATAACGGCGAGCCGTGGCGCTAAATCGGGCATGAAAATCATCAGGTACAGCTTTAACCCAACGCACAGCGATGTCACCAGGTAAATTCGCATTTACGCCCAAGGTCCACGCCGCGTCTTTGCGCAGCGCGGTTGTTTCGAAATGCACAACCTGCCCGGTACCGTGTACCCCTGCGTCAGTACGCCCGGCGCAGAAGACGGTGATGGGTTCGTTCGCCACCTGGGAGAGCGCCTTTTCCAGCTTCTCCTGCACACTGCGGACTTCGTTCTGCCGTTGCCAGCCGTAATACTTACTGCCGTCGTACTCAATGCCCAGCGCAATTTTATAAACTGGCGGTTGTTGCTGGTCGGACATTAGTACAGATACTCCTGCACCAGTTTCTCGGCGATTTTTACTGCCATCAGCGCGCCGCCAAAGCGAACGTTATCGGCCACCGACCAGAACTGGACTTGCTCCGGCATACCGTAGTCATTACGCACGCAGCCAACAGAAAGATGCGGCGTACCCGAAGCATCACCTACCTGAGTTGGGAATTCGTTCTCTTCAGAGAGCACAATATCTTCGCCTTGAACAAACGCATCACGCGCTTCTTCTGCTGCCAGTGGACGCAGAGCTTCAAAGTTGACCATCTGGGCATGACCGTAGAATACCGGTGCCTGGACGACGCTAGCCGAAATCATCAGCCCTTCGTCCTGCAGGATTTTGCGTACTTCGTCAACGATACGACGTTCTTCACGCACGCTACCTTCGCTATCCGGCAGTAACGGCAGCATGTTGAACGCCAGCTGACGCCCGAAGAAATCTTCTTCGTCAATCGGAATGCCGTTGAGCAATTTCGCACTCTGCCCCGCTAACGCATCGACCGCTTTTTTGCCCTGGGCGGAGGCTGAAATCAGGCTGGTAACGCTGATACGTGATAAACCGCCCTGATCGATTAACGGTTTCAGTGCCGCCAGCAGCTGGCTGGTCAGACTGTCTGGTACGGCGATGACATTCCGGTTCCGGTAATCTGTCAGTACAAACGGGTTTACTTCCGGCACCACCAGCGGTACGTCGGGTTCGAGAGCAAACAATCCACTGCTGTCGATCACCAGGCAACCTGAGTTGGTCGCTTCTTCAACCCAGGCAGCGGTAGCTTCTTTGCCTGCGACAAAAAATGCCAGCTGCGCCTGCGTCCAGTCGAATTCAGCGGCATCCTGCACGGTGATTGTCTTACCACCAAAGCGCAGTTGTTCGCCTGCGCTTTCGTTACGTGCCAGTGCATAAATTTCCCCAACCGGGAACTGACGTTCAGCCAGCGTTTCAAGCAGGGCTTCGCCCACAGCGCCAGTTGCGCCCAGGACGGCAATGTTCCAGCCTTCAGACATGGTGGTTTACTCCAGAAATAGCAAAGCTCCCTGCCAATGTTACAGCAGAGAGCATGAAGAAGAGATTAACGTGCCGGATGATGAACGGCGTTAAAACCCAGTTTACACAGCAATGATGCCGCACTGGCGTCATCACAAATTACATACAGAGATGACCATTCACGGCGCTCAAGATAGTTTTTGCGCAGTTTATCGAACTCACCCGGTATCCCGGCGACTTTACGCAGCGGTGCGTCATCGCGGCGCACATCATACACCAAATGCACCAGCCTTTTCAGCGTCGGTTGATCGAGCGGGCCATGCAGCGTAATGCGACCAAACTCTGGCGCAGGCAGTAATGTATCCAGCGCAACGTGCTGTTCATGCCCAATAAACTTGCTATAAGCTTCAAACACTTGCGTAGTACCGCGTGCTTTACCTTCCAGGGTATAGCCTGCGATATGCGGCGTGCCGATATCCACTTTTTTCAGCAGCTCGACGTTGAGTTCCGGTTCGCCTTCCCAGACATCCAGCACTACGCTTAACTTCTGGCCTTCATTCAGGCAGGTCAGCAACGCAGTATTATCGACGACTGCGCCACGGCAGGCGTTAATCAGAATCGCTCCGGGCTTCAGGCTACGGATCAGTTTTTCATCCGCCAGATGTAGCGTTTTGTACGGACCATCTTTAAAGAGTGGCGTATGGAAAGTCAGAATATCCGCGCGCTGGACTAACTCATCCAGCGAGCGGAAATCACCCTCATCCCCACGGTCGGCGCGAGGCGGATCGCAAAGTAAGGTTTTAATCCCTAACGCTTCCAGTCGCGCCTGCAATCGACGTCCAACGTTACCAACGCCCACGATCCCCACCGTACGGTCGTACAGTGAAAATCCATCGCGTTCGGCAAGCATCAGCAGGGAGGAGAAAACATATTCCACCACCGCAATCGCATTACAGCCAGGTGCAGCGGAAAAACCAATTCCCGCCTGCTTCAACCATGCTTCATCGACATGGTCGGTCCCCGCAGTGGCAGTGCCAACAAATTTAATGGGTTTTCCTGCCAGCAAAGATTCATTCACTTTCGTGACCGAACGCACCATCAGCGCATCCGCGTCTGCCAGTTGAGCGACGGGGATTGGACGCCCGGGAACCGCGGTCACCTCACCCAAACGGCTAAATAAGTCGCGGGCATAAGGCATATTTTCATCAACAAGGATTTTCACGTTTGTGTTACCTGTATGAGACGAGAGTTAACCGGACAAGTGTGCCATAATCTCGCGGCCAGGCATACTTGCGAAGATTTCAGGTATAAGGATACGTAATGATACAACCTATTTCCGGCCCTCCTCCTGGGCAACCACCAGGTCAGGGAGATAATCTGCCGTCTGGCACGGGCAATCAGCCTTTATCCAGTCAGCAACGTACTTCGCTGGAAAGCTTAATGACGAAAGTGACCTCACTGACGCAACAGCAAAGAGCAGAACTGTGGGCGGGTATCAGGCACGATATTGGTCTGTCGGGAGATTCACCGCTGCTTTCGCGTCACTTCCCTGCCGCTGAGCATAATCTGGCGCAACGTCTGCTGGCCGCGCAAAAAAGCCATTCTGCCCGCCAGCTTTTAGCGCAATTAGGGGAGTATTTACGTCTGGGGAATAATCGTCAGGCGGTCACGGATTATATCCGTCATAACTTTGGTCAGACGCCGCTGAATCAGCTCTCACCGGAGCAATTAAAAACCATTCTCACCCTGTTGCAGGAAGGGAAGATGGTTATTCCGCAACCACAGCAGCGCGAGGCGACCGACCGTCCTTTATTACCGGCGGAGCACAATGCGCTAAAACAGCTGGTGACCAAACTTGCGGCGGCAACGGGGGAACCCAGCAAACAGATCTGGCAATCGATGCTGGAACTTTCCGGGGTGAAAGATGGCGAGTTAATTCCAGCGAAACTGTTTAACCATCTGGTGACCTGGCTACAGGCGCGTCAGACGCTAAGCCAGCAAAATACGCCGACGCTGGAATCACTACAGATGACGCTAAAACAACCTTTAGATGCCAGTGAACTGGCGGCGTTATCGGCATATATCCAGCAAAAATATGGTCTTTCTGCGCAATCATCGCTTTCTTCTGCCCAGGCCGAGGATATTCTTAATCAGCTTTATCAACGGCGGGTTAAAGGGATTGATCCGCGTGTTATGCAACCGCTGCTTAATCCTTTTCCACCGATGATGGACACGTTGCAAAATATGGCAACGCGTCCCGCGCTGTGGATACTGTTAGTCGCGATTATCCTGATGCTGGTCTGGCTGGTTCGTTAACCCCGACGAAATGACAGTATCGTGACAATAATACCCAGCACCGCAGAGATCGCCCCGGCAAGAAATACCGAAGAGTAACCAAACGTGGTCGCCAGCATTCCCGCCAGCGGCCCGGAGACGCCGAGGGCGATATCCTGAAACGCGGCGTAACCGCCCAGTGCGGTGCCGCGAACTTGTGAGGGGACGCGTTTAACCACCTCCACGCCCAGCGCAGGAAAGATAAGCGAACATCCGGCTCCGGTTAACGCCGCGCCCGCTAATGCGACCCATGCACCTGGGGCTTGCCAGAGCAGCAACAAGCCCACCGTTTCTACAAGCAGAGAGACAATCGCCACTTTCACGCCGCCAAAACGGTCCGGCATCCAGCCAAACATGACGCGCATCACGACAAATGCGCCGCCAAACGCGGTAAGAGTAAAGCCCGCCATCGCCCATCCTTTGCTGGCAAAGTAGAGCGAAACGAAAGTCCCGATAACAGCAAAACCAACGCCTTGTAGTGCCAGACCTAACCCTGGTTTCCAGATAAGCCCGACAACGCTCCACAGCGATGGACGTTCTCCCGCCAGGGCCGGTACTTTGCGCACTGTGCCGTTACAGGCCCACGCCAGTAAGGGTAATACCATTGTGGTGATCGCCAGTGCGGCAAAACCGTAATGGCTATGAATCAACAGGCCAAGCGGAGCACCAACAGCGAGGGCACCGTAAATCGCCATTCCATTCCATGACATCACTTTGCCAGAGTGTTTTGGCCCTACGATGCCTAACCCCCAGGTCAGAGCGCCTGTCAGTAACTGGCTTTCACCAAAGCCAAGAATCAAACGCCCGATGACCAACAGGGCAAATTTGAACGGTGCGGAGACAGGCAAAATCGCCGCCAGCAGCAACGCGCCGCCAGCCAGACCACAAGCTAACATCCCCTGAAGCGCCGAACGTTTTGCGCCATATTGATCGGCCAGTCGCCCGGCATAGCCACGCGTCAGCACCGTAGCCAGAAACTGAATCCCGACGGCAATCCCGACCATGGTATTGCCATAGCCCAGATCATGATGAACAAACAGCGGGATAACCGGCAACGGCAGCCCTACGGTCATGTAGGTGAGAAAAACCGCAAAAGCGATGCGGAAGAGCGAAAAATTGGCAGAAGATCGTGTTTCGGTTTGGCTTACAGCAGTCATGCATTACTCCAGAATGCAGCGCAAGGCGAGGAGTATCCCCGTCTCATCTCTCTGGTTTCAGGGTTACAGTGCGTTGGCAGGATTTAACGCGTACGTCTTTTCAGAAGGAAATCGACAAAGCGGGAAGTTTGCCTGGAACAGGCGGCGATTGTCAATGATGTGAAAAAGGGAACCATCGGGTTCCCTTTTGTGTTAGTGCCGGAGGCCGCATTGGCGCGTAACGTCGGATGCGACGCTGGCGCGCCTTACCCGACCTACGGCGAATTAATCTTTCAGCTTGCGCATTACCAGCGTGGCGTTGGTGCCGCCGAAGCCGAAGCTGTTAGACATAACGGTGGTCAGTTCGCGATCGGTCGTTTCGGTCACGATGTTCAGACCTGCAGCCTGCTCGTCCAGCTCTTCAATGTTGATGCTCGGGGCGATAAAGCCGTGTTCCAGCATCAGCAGAGAGTAGATAGCTTCCTGTACGCCAGCAGCGCCCAGAGAGTGACCGGTCATGGCTTTGGTTGCAGAAATCGCCGGGCTCTTATCGCCGAACACTTCACGGATAGCTGCCAGCTCTTTCACGTCGCCAACCGGAGTCGAAGTACCGTGGGAGTTCAGGTAATCGATTGGGGTATCAACGCCATGCATCGCCATCTTCATGCAGCGTACTGCGCCTTCGCCAGACGGAGCAACCATGTCTGCACCATCAGAGGTTGCGCCGTAGCCAACGATTTCAGCATAGATGTGAGCACCACGCGCCAGCGCGTGTTCCAGCTCTTCAACCACTACCATACCGCCGCCGCCAGCGATAACGAAACCGTCACGGTGAGCGTCGTAAGTACGGGAGGCTTTTTCCGGGGTGTCGTTGTATTTAGTAGACAGCGCACCCATTGCGTCGAATTCGCAAGCCATTTCCCAGCACAGCTCTTCGCCGCCGCCAGCAAACACGATGTCCTGTTTGCCCAGTTGGATCTGCTCTACTGCGTTACCGATACAGTGTGCGGAAGTCGCACACGCGGAGCTGATGGAGTAGTTAACGCCATGAATTTTAAACGGGGTGGCGAGGCAGGCAGAAACGCCGGATGCCATCGCTTTGGTGACCACATACGGGCCAACCGCTTTCAGGCCGCGCGGGCCGCGCATCGCGTCAGCGCCGAACACCTGGAAACGCGGGGAGCCGCCGCCGGAACCTGCAATCAGGCCAACGCGCGGGTTATTCTGGTAAGCTTCCGGAGAGAGGCCCGCATCAGCGATTGCCTGCTCCATAGAAAGGAATGCATAAATGGATGCGTCGCTCATAAAGCGCACAACTTTGCGGTCAATGAGGCCAGTGGTATCCAGTTTTACGTTGCCCCAGACGTGGCTACGCATGCCGGAATCCTTCAGCTCCTGAGAGAAAGTGATCCCTGAACGTCCTTCACGCAGAGATGCCAGGACTTCCTGCTGGTTATTACCGATGCTGGAAACAATGCCCAGGCCAGTAATCACTGCACGTTTCATTCAATACCTCTGTAAGTCGCACATAGAGTAAGTTTCGAATGCACAATAGCGTACACTTGTACGCCGAACAAGTCCGATCAGCCATTTAATAGAGAAATTTGCGCAGCCTTACACACATCGCTAAGATCGAGCCACCGCC
The DNA here is from genome assembly GCF_019375075.1 of Escherichia sp. XD33. Lineage (NCBI taxonomy): Bacteria > Pseudomonadati > Pseudomonadota > Gammaproteobacteria > Enterobacterales > Enterobacteriaceae > Escherichia > Escherichia sp. XD33. Next base: position 62,412 of record NZ_JAENDM010000012.1, on the reverse strand, counting down.
TGTAAGACGAGTAACTTACGTGAAACACTACTCCATACAACCTGCCAACCTCGAATTTAATGCTGAGGGTACACCTGTTTCCCGAGATTTTGACGATGTCTATTTTTCCAACGATAACGGGCTGGAAGAGACGCGTTATGTTTTTCTGGGAGGCAACCAATTAGAGGTACGCTTTCCTGAGCATCCACATCCTCTGTTTGTGGTAGCAGAGAGCGGCTTCGGCACCGGATTAAACTTCCTGACGCTATGGCAGGCATTTGATCAGTTTCGCGAAGCGCATCCGCAAGCGCAATTACAACGCTTACATTTCATTAGTTTTGAGAAATTTCCCCTCACCCGTGCGGATTTAGCCTTAGCGCATCAACACTGGCCGGAACTGGCTCCGTGGGCAGAACAACTTCAGGCGCAGTGGCCAATGCCCTTGCCCGGTTGCCATCGTTTATTGCTCGATGCAGGCCGCGTGACGCTGGATTTATGGTTTGGCGATATTAACGAACTGACCAGCCAACTGGACGATTCGCTAAATCAAAAAGTAGATGCCTGGTTTCTGGACGGCTTTGCGCCAGCGAAAAACCCGGATATGTGGACGCAAAATCTGTTTAACGCCATGGCAAGGTTGGCGCGTCCGGGCGGCACGCTGGCGACATTTACGTCTGCCGGTTTTGTCCGCCGCGGTTTGCAGGACGCCGGATTCACGATGCAAAAACGTAAGGGCTTTGGGCGCAAACGGGAAATGCTTTGCGGGGTGATGGAACAGACATTACCGCTCCCCTGCTCCGCGCCGTGGTTTAACCGCACGGGCAGCAGCAAACGGGAAGCGGCGATTATCGGCGGTGGTATTGCCAGCGCGTTGTTGTCGCTGGCGCTATTACGGCGCGGCTGGCAGGTAACGCTTTATTGCGCGGATGAGGCCCCCGCACTGGGTGCTTCCGGCAATCGCCAGGGGGCGCTGTATCCGTTATTAAGCAAACACGATGAGGCGCTAAACCGCTTTTTCTCTAATGCGTTTACTTTTGCTCGTCGGTTTTACGACCAATTACCCGTTAAATTTGATCATGACTGGTGCGGCGTCACGCAGTTAGGCTGGGATGAGAAAAGCCAGCATAAAATCGCACAGATGTTGTCAATGGATTTACCCGCAGAACTGGCTGTAGCCGTTGAGGCAAATGCGGTTGAACAAATTACGGGCGTTGCGACAAATTGCAGCGGCATTACTTATCCGCAAGGTGGTTGGCTGTGCCCAGCAGAACTGACCCGTAATGTGCTGGAACTGGCGCAACAGCAGGGTTTGCAGATTTATTATCAATATCAGTTACAGAATTTATCCCGTAAGGATGACTGTTGGTTGTTGAATTTTGCAGGAGATCAGCAAGCAACACACAGCGTAGTGGTACTGGCGAACGGGCATCAAATCAGCCGATTCAGCCAAACGTCGACTCTCCCGGTGTATTCGGTTGCCGGGCAGGTCAGCCATATTCCGACAACGCCGGAATTGGCAGAGCTGAAGCAGGTGCTGTGCTATGACGGTTATCTCACGCCACAAAATCCGGCGAATCAACATCATTGTATTGGTGCCAGTTATCATCGCGGCAGCGAAGATACGGCGTACAGTGAGGACGATCAGCAGCAGAATCGCCAGCGGTTGATTGATTGTTTCCCGCAGGCACAGTGGGCAAAAGAGGTTGATGTCAGTGATAAAGAGGCGCGCTGCGGTGTGCGTTGTGCCACCCGCGATCATCTGCCAATGGTAGGCAATGTTCCCGATTATGAGGCAACACTCGTGGAATATGCGTCGTTGGCGGAGCAGAAAGATGAGGCGGTAAGCGCGCCGGTTTTTGACGATCTCTTTATGTTTGCGGCTTTAGGTTCTCGCGGTTTGTGTTCTGCCCCGCTGTGTGCCGAGATTCTGGCGGCGCAGATGAGCGACGAACCGATTCCGATGGATGCCAGTACGCTGGCGGCGTTAAACCCGAATCGGTTATGGGTGCGGAAATTGTTGAAGGGTAAAGCGGTTAAGGCGGGGTAATCTGCTCTCGCAGTGTTTGCCGGATGCGGCGTGAACGCCTTATCCGACCTACGTGTGACGTGTAGGCCTGATAAGACGCGATAAGCGTCGCATCAGGCATGCTGCTCCAGACGCCGCAACTTACTGCTGTGACGCCTGCTGAAACAGGTTTTCCCACATATCGGTCACCAGCGCCTGGTCACGCGGCGACAATTCACCAGCACCAATGGCTTTTTCCAGACTCTGGCTAACGGTCGTATGCACCGCCTGAGCGGAGTGGTCATCACCACTTTCCAGTTCTGCGATGGCTAATGTCAGGTGGCCACGCAAATACCCACTGGCAAACAACTCATCATCACTGGCATGGTCAACCATACCGTCGATTAATGCCAGAATGCGTGATTCAAACTCCGCGATCATCTTCTTTCCTCATTGTAAAACGTGGCGCTGGCTTCAGTTGAGCGCTTCCGGCCACGGGAACTGTTCCGCCGTAAGTTCCGGCGTGTGATAATAATTTTGTAGTGCTTTAATGAAGCGTGCCGGACGTTCCGGAATGCCATTTGTCAGATAATCCATCACCTGCGCATGTACTCGCCGTTGAAACACCACACGATCCGGTTCGAAATCCCCTTCCAGATTGTCGCAACTGACGTTAAACGGATATCCCGCCGCCACACAGAACAACCAGTCGAGCGCCTGCGGCTTCACTTCAACATCTTCAAACTGGCTTTGCGTTTGGGCATCGCGTCCGTCCGGGCAATACCAGTAGCCGAAATCAACCAGCTCACGGCGCGCTTTCCCGGCAATACACCAGTGCGAAATCTCATGAATTGCGCTGGCATAAAAGCCATGAGCAAAGACGATTCGGTTATACGGTACTTCCGCATCAGCAGGAAGATAGATCGGTTCGTCGTCGCCTTTAATCAGACGGGTATTAAAATCATCGGCAAAGCAGCTATTAAAAATTTCAATCAACTGCTCGTAGTGGTGTGTACTGTTCATTAGTTCATCCCCAACCAGTGGAGGATCTCCTGTCCGTGGCTGTCGTAAAGTAATTTGGCACTCATCACCGCCGAGACGATAACAATCATCGGGCGGATCAGCTTTTGTCCTTTGCTCAACACCAGTCGTGAACCCATGCGCGCGCCGAGGAACTGCCCCACCAGCATGACAAAGCCCGTCGCCCAAATCACTTTGCCGCCGAGAATAAACAGCAGTAAACCGCCGATGTTTGACGTTGCGTTGAGTAATTTGGCGTGAGCCGTGGCTTTGGCGAGGTTAAATCCGCACAGCGTAACGAAGGCCAGCGCGTAAAACGACCCGGCAGCCGGGCCAAAGAATCCATCATAAAAACCGACGCAGCCACCGGCTATTAACGCGAAGGGTAAACCGTACATCCGGCGCTGGCGGTCTTCTTCACCTAGCTTTGGCATCAGCAAGAAATAGAGGCCGATACAAATTACCAGAATGGGCAAAATCTGCCGTAAGACATCAGCCTGAACGTATTGCACCAGCAGTGCGCCGCTCATTGAGCCGACAAAGGTCATGGCGATATTGAGTTTCTGATCGCTTAAACTAACCACTTTGCGGCGAATAAAGTAGATAGTAGCGGAAATAGAGCCGCCGCAGGCTTGCAGTTTATTGGTTGCCAGCGCATTAGCGGGAGACATCCCCGCTGCCATCAATGCCGGAATGGTGAGTAACCCACCGCCACCGGCAATCGAGTCGATAAATCCCGCCAGCATGGCGACAAAAAAGAGAACTCCCAGCAACAGCGGGGAAACCATAAACAGGCTATTAAACGTTTCCATTAGATCACGTGCTCATCCAGTAGCGCCTGGCAGGAAGGCGGCAACGGAGGCGGTGTCTTCTTCTCAGGCTTTGTTGTTCCCGGTTTTGGAGGTTCAAACCAGCTTTGCAGTTCTGCCCCGCAACCATCGCCTGATGGCGGTAAAGGTTGATCTTCACACTCCAGACTATCGGCAGGGCAACGTAATCGTACATGCATATGCGCGCGATGCTGGAACCAGGGTCGCACTTTGCGCAACCAGTCGCGATCGGTGCCCGCATCAAGGCAAAGTTGTTGTTTAATCGCCGGATTAACAAAAATGCGCGTGACGTCTTTGTCCTGGGCGGCGAGTTTGATCAAGCTGAAAATTTCTGGCTTCCACAGCGTGGAGACAACGTGTTTACCGTCGCGGGAAACTAAGTCCAGTGCTTGCGGGCGCAAGAGCTGCGCGGAGGTCCAGCGAGTTTTCGGCAGTTGCAGAAAGATATCGACATCCAGTCCGGTCTGGTGGCTGGCATGACCGCCGTTGAAACGCCCACCAGCGGGCATCCCCATATCGCCAATCAGCACCGTACCCATGCCCAGATTGCTCACCTGGCTACTCAGACGCTGGATAAACATCACCAGATCCGGGTGACCGAAATAGCGACGCTGATCGGTACGCATGACCTGATAATGTTCGGACTGTATCGGCAGCGTGTCAGCGCCGACAATACAGCCATTAGAAAAACTGCCTATCGATTGTGCGCTACCCGGCACAGGTTGGGTTATTTTTTGCCACGGCGTCGCTGCCAGGCTGGCGCTACTGGCAAGCAGAGCCAGCAGCGCAATCGCGGTTTTATTCATTTTTTACCAGCGTGGAATATCAGTCTTCACATCGGCATTTTGCGCCCGTTGCCGTAACAGGTGATCCATTAAAACGATCGCCAGCATCGCTTCTGCGATCGGCACTGCGCGGATCCCGACACAGGGATCGTGACGACCTTTGGTGATCATCTCAACTTCTTCGCCAAAGCGGTTAATGGTACGACCCGGCACGGTAATGCTGGAGGTCGGTTTCAGCGCCATATGGGCAATGATTTGCTGCCCGCTGCTGATACCGCCGAGAATGCCGCCCGCATGGTTGCTCTGGAAACCGTCTTTGGTGATTTCATCGCGGTTCTGGCTGCCGCGCAGCGCCACCACGTCAAAGCCGTCGCCAATTTCCACGCCTTTCACCGCGTTGATGCTCATCAGCGCATGGGCGATGTCAGCATCCAGGCGGTCAAAGACCGGCTCGCCAAGTCCGGCAGGAACGCCACTGGCAACAACGGTGACTTTAGCGCCGATGGAGTCGCCCTCTTTTTTCAGCGCACGCATCAACTCGTCTAACGCGTCGATTTTGTCGGGGTCCGGGCAAAAAAACGGATTTTGCTCGACCTGCGACCAGTCTTTGATATCCAGCGGAATGTCGCCCATCTGGGTCAGGCAGCCACGGATTTCAATACCAAATTTCTCGGCGAGATATTTTTTGGCAATAGCTCCTGCCGCCACGCGCATGGCGGTTTCGCGGGCGGAAGAACGTCCACCGCCGCGATAATCGCGCAGACCGTATTTTTGTTCGTAGGTGTAATCGGCATGGCCTGGACGGAAAACGTCCTTAATCGCACTGTAATCCTGAGAGCGCTGGTCAGTGTTTTCGATCAACAAGCCAATGCTGGTGCCGGTAGTAACGCCTTCAAAAACACCGGAGAGAATTTTGACCTGATCCGGCTCGCGGCGCTGGGTGGTATAGCGCGATGTCCCAGGGCGACGACGGTCGAGGTCATGTTGCAGGTCCGCTTCCGTCAGCGGAATGCCTGGCGGAACACCATCGACGATGCAGCCGAGCGCCAGCCCGTGCGATTCGCCGAAGGTGGTTACGCGAAAGAGTTGTCCAATTGTGTTTCCAGCCATCACGGCTCCGTTATTGTTGTGTTTGCGTGTTTACTTAATCTTTATAAATCGCGAAATGTTCTCGTGCGGCAATAAGCTGCTCTTTGGTGAGCATAAACACACCATCGCCGCCGTTATCAAACTCCAGCCAGGTGAACGGAACATCCGGATATTGTTCCATAAGATGTACCATGCTGTTGCCGACTTCACAAATCAACACGCCATCATCAGCAAGGTAATCTGCCGCGTTACCGAGAATGCGACGCGTCAGTTTCAGGCCGTCAGTGCCAGATGCCAGGCCCAGTTCCGGCTCGTGGCGGTATTCGTTTGGCAGGTCGGACATATCTTCCGCATCGACATACGGCGGGTTAGTGACAATCAGGTCGTACTGCACTTTCGGCAAGTCGCGGAACAGATCGGAACGAATCGGAATGACGTTGTGGATCAGACCGTGTTCTTCGATGTTCTGTTCAGCAACCGCCAGCGCGTCTGGAGAGATATCCACCGCGTCGACTTCTGCATCCGGGAAGGCATAAGCACAGGCAATGGCGATGCAGCCGCTACCAGTACACATATCTAAAATATGCTGCGGTTGCTTGCTGATAAGTCCGGCAAATTTATTGTTGAGCAGTTCACCAATCGGCGAGCGCGGCACCAGCACGCGTTCATCGACGTAAAATTCATGGCCGCAGAACCACGCTTTGTTGGTCAGGTAAGCCACCGGAATGCGTTCATTGACGCGGCGGATCACGCGTTCAACAATACGGTGTTTTTCGCTGGAGGTCAGACGCGCGGTGCGCATATCTTCCGGAATATCCAGCGGCAGGTAGAGCGAAGGCAACACCAGCTGTACGGCTTCATCCCACGGGTTATCGGTACCGTGACCGTACCAGATATTTGCCGCGCTGAAGCGGCTCACCGACCAGCGCAACATGTCCTGAATGGTTTGCAGCTCATTTACTGCTTCATCAACGAAAATTTTATCCACGTATTCCTCCAGGGCATGATCGCAATAATTTCGGCGGCTAGTTTGCCATGAAGATGACGATAAATCAGCATTCACGCGCGGTGAGTGAGGAAAAATACGTTTAAAACGATCGATTGCGCTACGAGTCGGGTAAACTGTAGGAAAATTAGAAATAGAGACAGATAAATGAAAAAGAAAACAACACTTAGCGAGGAGGACCAGGCTCTGTTTCGCCAGTTGATGGCGGGGACTCGCAAGATTAAGCAGGACACGATTGTCCACCGACCGCAGCGTAAAAAAATCAGCGAAGTGCCGGTGAAACGCTTGATCCAGGAGCAGGCTGATGCCAGCCATTATTTCTCCGATGAGTTTCAGCCGTTATTAAATACCGAAGGTCCGGTGAAATATGTTCGCCCGGATGTCAGCCATTTTGAGGCGAAGAAACTGCGCCGTGGCGATTATTCGCCGGAGTTGTTTTTGGATTTACACGGTCTGACGCAGCTGCAGGCCAAGCAGGAACTGGGGGCGTTGATTGCCGCCTGCCGCCGTGAACATGTGTTTTGCGCCTGCGTGATGCATGGGCACGGGAAGCATATTTTGAAGCAACAAACACCGCTGTGGCTGGCACAACATCCGCATGTGATGGCCTTTCATCAGGCACCAAAAGAGTATGGCGGTGATGCGGCGTTGTTGGTGTTGATTGAAGTCGAAGAGTGGCTGCCGCCGGAGTTGCCCTGAGGAGTTGAGCGCGTTGCGCCAGGTACGGGTAATGGCAGGGGCGAATGCCCCTGCCTGGTGTATCTAAGGGCTACAACTCATTCAGTATGTACTGGAACCGGCAAGTAGAATCGATTGGCTGCATACTGCTGGTATCAACACGCACGACCATATCGTGTAACTGTTTGTCCGTTATAGGGTGTCGATTTGGCGTGACCGAGACTTCCGCCTTGTCACATCCCGACGCGGTAAAAGTTATCATCTGTGCAACCCAGCGGCAGTAACCACCTGTTTCATTCATCTGCGTACTGTCGCACAACTTCCCATCTTTCATCAAATACGTTGAAAGCGTTTTCTCAACCACACCGCCCGTCGACTGCAGGGTGAGCAGTTTTGACTTACTGACATAATTCTCATTCCATGAAACGTCATAAGGTTGAACAGAAACGGATGGACAAATCGTGTCGTGACTATCAGGCCCCTGATACGTCACGCCCCCTGGAGAGGCTTCAGAGTCATTCATAATAACCAACCATGGACAAGAAAAGTAAGATTCAATCTCTGCAGAGACAATAACCTCAAATGTATAATACCCGCAGTTCCACCCAGACGGTAATCCAGGACAACTTGCTTTGTTGATATTTTGATGGTAGCCAATCAGCTTAACCGAAGGGGCAGGAGGAGGACCACTCCAGCTCACATTTTGCAATATTTCCCCAGTCATGAGCCATTGACTACTTTTATATTCACCAACGTACACTGCGGATGGCATCATTATTTTTAAATTAAAAGTCGCAATATTACGCGAATCACCGTTGTAACCGTAGTAAACGTCAACGCTATGCCCGGCAGCCATAGCTTCTGTAGTAGCAATAAGCATGACCAGAGCGAACAACCATCGTAGTATTTTCATTTTAAATATACTCAAATGTCGCAGTTAAAGAGGCGGTAAATTCACCGATCGTCACATCACGGCCGCTTTTCGCCTGTAGCCAGGCTCTGAAATTGATATCGTTATTGCCATTGGTTAGCGCAAAGGTCGCCCCATTTGTATTGTTGATGGCAACCTGCATTCCGTCGGTTTTTTCCATGCCAATTCCCACTCCCTGAGCGGTTGATGACGTATCCAGTGCCAGAAAACCGGGTTGTTCGCTGTCTTCTACCCCCGTGAGCGTGACTTTTACGTTGTATCCCGCCGGCCCTTTGCAATCTTTCAGCTTAAAGACTACGGGTACACGAGCGGACTGGCCTGCAACGTTCAAATCCTGACGACTGACCGTGGGAAAGCGCACCTCTGCCAGATATTGGCCATCCACCACCAGCGCACAGGATTTACTTAATAAATTACCGGAGAAATGCAGATTATTATCTGCCGCGAATAACGTGCTACTCATTGCCAATATCAGCCCCGCTAACAGGACGTAACCACCGGACTGAATCATTGATTTATTCATTGATAATCCACCCGTAATGTTGCGTAAGCCGAAAAATTCGTATCGCTTAACACAGCATCACTCGCTTTTACCGGTACGGCCTCCAGCTTCGGCTTTTGCGTAAAATCAGTGGCGTTGATAGCAAGCGGAGTATTGAGTTTAAAACGCTGACCATCGTGCTGAAGCTCGATACCAAAACCGGGTACATCAGTTTCAATTGCTGCATCATTAAAACTGGTTTGTGTACCAGTCCAGGTGAGGGTCATCTCCCAGTCTGGATGACGGGTCGTCGAGTCACAAGTGAGTTCATATGGCACCTCTTTACGACCATAGTTGCCGTTGATGTCGTCGATAATGAGATCGCGAAATTCGACTTCAATGGTTTTACCACCGCTGATGCTACAGGTTGGCGGTGACAATAATGTCCCGTGAAAGGTGATGTCTTCATCAGCAGCATGAGCTATGGCGCTACTGACACAAAGCAGGGTTAAGAAAGTCTTTCTCATTGATAGTCCACCACCATGGTCAAACTGGCGTTAAACTCGCCCGCAGCAAGTTGCGCCCCGCTTGCCTTCACAGGTACAGCCTTCAACTGTGGCTGGTTATTGATATTAAATGGCGTCCAGCTATTTTCACCGACGGCAAACAATGAGTTATCGGCGCTATTTTCTATCCGAATGCCCAGCCCGGTGATATTGGTACTGAGTACCGTTTCGCCGTTAATCGTTGAGGTATTGCCCTTAAGTTGCATCCGCAAGTCGTTAGCAAGACTGTTTGTGCAGTTCAACGTGTATTTCGCATCTTGCCGATAATTGGTGCCATCAACGTTATCAGCAATCATATTGCCGAACTCTACCTGGCTGCCCTTGATTGAACAGGGTGGCGGAGCATCGACCAACACGCGCAGAATTAAATCCACGGGTTTACTACCAGCCATAGCAGATAAACTACAGACACTGCATACCAGCAGCCCTGCGCCCACTACAAACTTTTGACTCATAACTCCCCCCGTCATCAGCCTTTGCGGCTCTGCTCTTCATCCACCTGGCAGCTGTTGCCATTGCACTGGAAGAACAGCGGCATCCGTGCGCCAAAGTCGTTGACGTAAGTCAGCACCGGTACGCTATCCATTTTCACATTCAGCGGTACCGTGGTTTTCGGCTCAATGACCAGAGGCGAGAACCCTGCAGCTGGATTACCGTTTTTCTGCGCACTGGCGTTGCTGATAATCACGTAGTACGGCGTTGGGTTATTGACGGTAAATGCCTGACCGCTGCGGGTGAGCGTCACCTTGTGCTGCCACGGACTTTTCATACTGACCTTTTCCAGCGCCTTTGGTCGCCAGAACAACTTGATACGCGTTTGCAGCGCGATTTGCAGGGTATTGGGTTTGTTTGATTTTGGCGGGATCTCGCGCACGTTAAAGTAGAACATGCTTTCACGATCGGCTGGCAATTTGTTGATATCCGGCATTCCCTGCACTTTTACCTGCCCGTTCATCATTGAATCGATGCGTTGCACTGGCGGCAGCACAGTTAACGGCGAGGTGATCTTGTTACCCTTTTCATCTTCAATCCAGCTTTGAGCCAGATAAGGGAGTTTCGGATCGTTATTACGCAGCGTCACGCTGATTGATTTGTCGCTTTCATTAAATATCAAACGGGTACGATCTGGCGTTACAGACGCCAGGGCAGACAAACTGGTAGCGCTAAGCAGTAACGCCAGCGTCATAGCACCCAATTTGGCAGAGCAAAGTAAATCAGACATGGATCATTCCTTAATCACGTTATTGGTAAGCTGAAACAGAAACAGGGGGATCGGTGGGTGTCACCTGTTGCGTCTGCTCCTGAATGACAGGCTTTATGTCATCAGGAACAACCGGCGCGACGTTGCCTTTATGCTGGCATGGCAGTAACAAGCCGTTAAACAGATCGGCAGGCAGCGGGTCCGGCAGGTTGATATCGCAATGCGCAACACCACTCCAGAACACACTCATATGTTCGCCAGGTTTCACCCCAGCCAGATAGACACTACCGTCATCATCGACAAGGCCCACTGTCTGCTCGTTATCATTTTTTACTTCTGCGCCAAACGGTGGATGGCTGCCATCTTGTAAACGCAGCACCGCCATCGCTTTTTGACCACTGATGACGGCAAATTTGCGGTAGCCAATGGCTCCTTCAGTTAGCGTGGCTTGCACCACCGACTGGGTTGCTTCGGCGTTTTCCGGCAATTTGTTGAGGTCGATATACGCCTGATTGCGATAATAATTGTTAACGTCAGAAACGACGGCTTTACCAAACATATTGGTATAAACAGCAGCCCCGTTACCTTCCACCGGAACATCGGCAACGCCATCGGCATCAATCAGCAGGCGTGTCCCGCCCATATTCTGGGTACGGTGAAGTGCGCCGCCGTGGGCAGTAAGCGTTGCGCCGCCCTGTAACGACAAGCCCGCAGAGGTGTATTGCCCTTCATGGTAGTTCGCACTGAGGTCAACCTGCGCCAGCGAACCATCATGGCTGTAGTAGCCATCAACGCTGGTGTGTTTGTCACTGGTGCCGATGTTCAACTGATAGTGAGTCGCGTCATCGACACGGCTAAAATAACCGACCTGGCTGCTGTCCGTCCCACTGCCATAGTTGCCGTTATAGCTAACGGTACTGTTGTCGCCCCACGGCATACTGAGCGAAATGTACATGCCCTTATCCGCCCGGTTGTCATACTCGTAGCGGTAGCCAGTCAGGGAAACGCTCATATTACGAATGCTGCCCATATTGAAATAGTGGGAGAGCATGATGTTGTAGTTTGTCTGCTCCTCACGATCCCAGTAGGTATGGCGGGTATAGTTGAGATAAACCGAAACACCCGCATCGCGGAAGTTCTGGTTATAAGTGGCGGTGTACATCTCTTTGTCGTTGCCCGTACGGACCATTTCGCTGTCACTGGCATCCAGATACTCGCTCATGGTCATAAAGTTCTCTTCCGAGAAGCGATATCCAGCGAAAGTGACGCGGCTGTTGAGCTGGTCAAAGTCTTTGGAATAACTCACACGGAAGGAGTTACCGTCCAGCGAACCTTTGCCATAAGCGGTGTCTTTATCCAGTTTGGTATGCGAATGAGTAACATCAAACGCGACCGCGCCGAAGGTAGACAAATCGCGACCGACGCCCAGCGCCGCAGACTGATAGTTTTCATCACCCAGCGCACCGCCATATAACGACCAGCCGTTAGCGATGCCCCAGGAGGCTTCAGCACCAGAGAAAAATCCCCCCTCGACATGGTGGCCCCACTCTTGCGGACGTCCCATCATGATCTTATAGCGAACCTGGCCTGGGCGAGTGAGGTATGGCATCGAGGCGGTGCTGATGTCATATTCCTGCACCTGGCCGTTCTGTTCTTCAATGCGAATATGCAACGTACCGGAGACGGAATCACCAAGATCCTGAATACGAAACGGTCCAGCCGGAACCTGCGTTTCGTAAATCACACGCCCCATCTGGCTGACGGTCACTTTTGCTGTGGTGTGTGCCACGCCGGAAATGTCTGGCGCGTAGCCGCGCAGGTTGGGAGGCAACATTTGATCGTCAGTGCTGACACTGCCACCAACATAATTAAAACCGTCGAAAATATCGGAATTGAGGTAATCTTCGCCCAGCGCCAGTTTGGCTTTTAATGACGGTAACGCCCGCCAGGCATAATAGCGACTCCACTCCCATTTTTTTTGTGTGTCATCGCCGCCAAATTCATCGTCATCATCATTACTGCGCGTATGTTGATAGTTGGTCTGCCAGTCAGCGCGCATACGCCATGGCCCCAGGTTAACCCCGACCGTCCCGTTGCCGCTGATCTCGTTACTGTCATCGCCGCCATTTTCTTCGTGTCGTGTTTGCGCAGTGATGCTGTAGTCCGCAATGATCCCGGAGATGCCATCATCCCAACGAGAAGGTGGATCCCAGTCGGGCCAGGTATATTCGAGGTAAGCCTGCGGTAGTGAAATGACTAATGCGGACTGGCTTAAATCAGCCTTAATTTCCATGCCTTCCAGTTGACCGGGCTTCAGGCATTTACCATCGTGGCTCCATTGCAGATTTTTCGCCACGTCTTCTTTTAAACCAAACTGCGCCACCAGTTCCGGTGTCAGACAAGCATAGCTTTTGCTAACGTCATCTTCACCAGCATACCAGTAAATATCGTACTCTTCCGCCAATGGCTGTTTATTTAGTTGAACCTGTAAATTGTATTTTCCGGGCTCAACATACCCCTGGCTGGAAAAACGCTTCAGATCAATTTTTGTGTCGCCTTTTAATTCCAGAAAACGGGAATCAAACTGAATGTCGTCTTCAGCCCAGACACTGCTATAACTCCCTGACATTGCCAGCGCAATGCACCACGGAAGAATCCGTAATCGAAAAAGAGAATGGTCAGGCATACACGTTTTTATCCGTTTTTATTCTTGTTCGGTCAAAATCCATTTAAATACCCCATAGCAGTGTCGCTATGGGGGTATGCCTTACAGGTAAGTAATCTGGAAGGTGGTATTTGCTTCGAAATTACCCAGATCTGGCGCATCAGCTGCGCCGACCAGCCAGGCTTTAAAGTTCAGAGTCTGCTTCGCTTTGCCTTTATTAGTGGCAGTATCTTTCACGATTTTCTGGTCAATACCCATGCCGCTTTTGTAAGAGGTACCCAGAGAGTCACCGATCGCCAGGCTAACATTGTTAAATGCCGCACCGGTATCGGTATTGAAAATGGTGTAATAATTGCCGCTATTTGCAGAAGAAACGGTACCAGTAAAGGTAGTGGTCATTGTTTCCTGAGTATCAAATACGCAATCTTGCAGGCGAATCTGGAAATTTTTCGGCGTGGTGGTGCCGTTATTTTTCAGTTTTTCGGCACCGATATCACCCATATCAACTTCCAGTTTGTGATCGTCCGGAACGATAGAACACACTGAGTCTTCAATGGTGCCGTAAAAACGTGCAGTACCGTTGTTACCCGCAGCGATTGTTGCCGTAGAGGTGAACGCGCCCATCACCATTGCCGCAGCAATAGCTGTTTTAACAAACTTACTCATTATTTGTCCTTAAACTATAAATAATTAAAATATAAACATTGCAATACATTGATTCAGTCAATAGCCAATGTTTATACCCAGCCATTGAATACGGCATGCGATCCAAAAAAACAGGTCGTAAAAAATGTATTCGTTGGTGTGGGGTCGAATAGTGATGTTTTCACTCCCCTGATTCAATTTAATTTTACTAATGAGTAAATGTAGATTTAATTAATATATTGATAGGGGAAAGATTATCTTAAGGATCTTCTAAAAAAACACGAAATATATATTTAGAAAAAACAGGAAGCATATCAACAATGAATGCCAATAGCTTAAAAAACAAACAATGAACATATAATGCGATTGGCATTAACCCGCTTTTGTCGATATAATATATAAACACTATAGCCAGAATTTAATCAAGTTTCAATTACGTCCTGCCTGATTATTCAACTCTATTTTCTCCATTATCTGTATTAATAAATGATAATGAGTGTCAAACAGACATTATTCATTTCAACATGTAACTTTGGGCAAAATCAAGATACGCGCAGAAGAATACTTTCCGAATGAAAGTTAAAGGTGTTTTATTTATAGATGGGGAGAGTCTTCGATAGTAGTGAGGTTGACAGATATCCGCTGCCTGATGAGCAATTATGCCCAATGAATCTACCTCATTGGGCATAATTTGGAACTCATCAGATAGCTTTTGCCATCTTCAGATTACACGGGCTCATCTGCCAGTTGAATGTGCCGTTTCCGCTTTCATCAAGCGTTACGCTGGCAATGGCCGAGGTGGTAAACATAGGCGGCGTTTCGCCCGGACATAACTCGGCAACCAGATACCCGACTAACGGTAAGTGAGAGATCACCAGTACCGAAGCAACACCTTCATTGGTCAACGCCTGTAAATAGGCACTGACCAGACCAACATCGCCGCAGGGCGTTAACTCCGGCAGAACTTCTGCACTGGAAGGCAGGTTCAGACAATCCCCTACTTCTTCCAGTGTTTGCTCGGCTCGCAGGAACGGGCTCACCAGAACGCGTTCGATTTCCACTTTTTGACCTTTCAGCCAGTTCGCCATCAGGCGAGATTCGTCACAACCATTAGTGGTCAGAGGACGAACGGAATCACTGGCGGCATCGAGGGCTGCGTCGCCGTGACGCATGATAAAAACTTGCATATTGCACCGCTTTTGTTAACCAGATTCGCCCGTTTTCTTTCATCTGAAACCAGAGAAAGAAAACGGTGGCCGGCATTGTGCCTTATCCATTCACCGAATGAAACGCTGTTTTTTACCTCAATGGCGTAAGTATAGTCAATATGCGTTTACATTTTGACCAACACTCCGCCATTCAGCGCGGATTCATATAGCTTTGACCTTCTTATTGCAGGTCAGTTGCAGTTGTTTTCCAAAAACTTTCCCCACGCGCGCCCATCTCGACCAAACGCTCGCAAGGGGTAAAACGGGAACCATACTGCGTGGCAAGTCGTTGCATTATTGCAACCACTTCGCCCGCGCCGAGAGAATCGATATAGCGGAACGGTCCACCGAGAAATGGCGGAAAACCAATGCCAAATACCGCGCCAATATCCCCGTCACGCACGCTACGGATAACCTGCTCATCAACACAACGTACTGCTTCATTCAGCATCAACATCACACACCGTTCAGCAACCTGCGGTGCGGAGATTCGCCCCTGCCCTTGTGTGCCAATCAGCGGGTAAATGGCGGGATCGACCTGTTTTTTGCTTTTACGCCCTTTCTGACCATAAAGATAGAAACCCCGGCCATTTTTTCTGCCTTTGCGATCGTCGTTCAAAATTGAAGAAACAACATTTGCAGGCGCGCTAAAACGTTCTCCATAAGCGGCTTCCAGTACAGGAATAATTTTAGTCCCGGTGTCGATTCCTACCTCATCCAAAAGTTGGATTGGGCCTACCGGAAAACCAAATTTCACTAGCGCGGCATCAATGTGCTCTACCCGTTCACCTTGGGTCAACATGCGGATAGCTTCATTAATGTAAGGCGCTAAGATGCGATTGACGTAAAAACCGGCTTTGTCACGCACGACAATTGGCGTTTTACCCTGTTTTTTCGCCAGTTTTACTGTGGTAGCGATGGTTTGCGCCGATGTCCCCGCATGAGGAATAATCTCCACCAGCGGCATTTTTTCCACCGGACTGAAGAAATGCAGGCCAATAACTTGCTCAGGTCGCGCGGCGTGAGCGGCGATATCACCAATCGGTAGAGATGACGTATTCGAAGCAAAGATGGTATGAGCGGCGCAATTTTGCTCCACTTCCGTCACCATCTGTTGTTTTAATTCGAGATTTTCAAACACCGCTTCAATAATCAGATCGCGATGGGCAAAGCCGCGATAGTCCGTCGTTCCGGAGATTAATGCCAGCTGTTTGTCACGTTCGCTGGCTTTGAGATGACGACGGCGAACTTTGCCCTCCAGCTGATCCCAACTGTACTTCAGCGCATGATTTATGCCCTGCGGGTTGATATCTTTAATTCTGACCGGAAGCCCCGCTTTACAAGCAGTGACATAAGCAATACCGCCGCCCATCAAGCCACCACCTAAAATTCCCACGCTGTTTAATGGCGCAGGCGGTGCATCACTACCGGGATCTTTCTTCACGTCCGTACTGGCAAAAAAGATACTACGCAGAGCCTGCGATTGCGGCGTCATCGCCAGTTCGCCAAAGGCGCGAGCTTCAGCGTCATAGCCGCTGCTGGTGCCCTGCGCTAATCCCGTTTCAACAACCTCCAGGATGCGTTCTGTCGCCGGATAATTGCCTTGAGTTTTGTGTTCTGTTTTCTTGCCGACCATTTTGAACAGCAGCGCACGACCTAACGGCCCCGCCAGAATACGCTCGCGTACAGGTAGAGGGCGGGAAGATGGGCGATCCTTCTTCGCCAGCTCAACAGCGGCTTCCAGCAAAATGGAGTGCGGAACAACGTCATCCACCAGCCCCAGCTTTAATGCCTGTTTCGCCCGAAGTTGTTTTCCGGTGAGAATCATCTCTAATGCTGTACTGACGCCTATCAGACGCGGTAAACGCTGGGTGCCGCCTGAACCGGGTAACAATCCAAGTTGTACTTCAGGCAAACCGAGCACCGTTTTAGGATCGTCAGTACAAACGCGACCGTGGCACGCCAGCGCCAACTCCAGCCCACCACCCAGGCAAGCGCCATGAATAGCCGCGATAACCGGAATGGGCAAAGCATGAATCTCCGCCATCAACTGTTGGCCCTGCCGCGCCAGAGCTTCCGCTTCTTGCGCCGTTTTGCAGTTGCCGATCATGTTGATGTCTGCTCCGGCGATAAAATTGTCCGGTTTCGCGGAGATAAACACCACGCCGCGCAACTCTTTGTTTTCACGGAGTTGCTTAATAATGGCGCGCACCTGCGAGGCAAATTCCGCCTTCAGGGTATTCATTTTCTCATCCGGTACGTCGATGGTGATGATAGCAATGTTGTCCAGACGAACATTAAGAGTAAACGCTGATGCCATTTCCATTATTCCGCCTCCAGAACCATTGCCGCGCCAAGCCCACCGGCAGCACAGGCGGTAACTAAACCAAATCCACCGCCGCGACGGCGAAGTTCATGCAATGTCTGGGTAATCATCCGTGCGCCGGTCGCCGCGAAGGGATGTCCGTAAGCAATCGAACCGCCAAGCACGTTAAATTTGCTATCGTCCACTTCGCCAGTGGCATGTGCACGCCCCAGTACATCACGAGCAAAACGTTCACTACCCAGCAACTGAATATTCGCCAGCGTCTGAGCTGCAAAGGCTTCGTGCATATCGATCAATGTCAGATCGCTCATCGTCAAACCGGCACGCTCCAGCGCCAGCGGTGTTGACCAGGCTGGACCGAGCAACATGTCCTGCCAGACATCAATCGCAGTAAATGCGTAGCTGCGCAGATACCCCAGCGGCACCAGCCCTAATTCTTTCGCCCGGGATTCAGTCATCAGGATCACCGCTGCCGCGCCATCGGTCAGCGGCGTACTGTTTGCCGCCGTTACCGTTCCGTGTTTGCGATCAAACGCCGGGCGCAGCTTTGCGTAATCGGCAAGCGAGGAATTACCGCGAATATTGTTGTCTTCGACAAGCGGTTGTTTATAAGGAGGGATAAAGGCAGTCATCACCTCTTCTTTGAGTTTTCCGTCTGACCATGCCTGAGCGGCACGCTGATGCGAACGGTGCGCTAATGCATCTTGCTGTTCTCGGGTGATGCCGTAGGTTTTCGCCATTTGCTCTGCGGTGTCGCCCATCCGCAAGCCGGTAGAATATTCTGCTACCGCAGGCGGTACGGGCATTAAGTCGCGCAAACGCAGGCGAGAGAAGAGTTTCAGTCGCTGGCTCATGGTTCGAGCTTTGTTGACATCAACCAGCACGCGCGCCAGTTTTTTACTGACGCCAATTGGCAATACCGAAGAGGAATCTGCCCCACCGGCAATCCCCGCTCGGATAGTTCCCGCCATCAGGCTTTCTGCGACGTTTGCAACTGCCTGGAAACTGGTAGCGCAAGCGCGGCTGACGCTGTAAGCATCGGTATGCACATTCATTCCCGTACCGAGAACAATTTCACGCGCAATGTTGGGGGCTTCTGGCATTTGTACGACCTGACCAAAGACCAGTTGTTCAATCACTTCAGCGGGGATCTCGCTGCGTGCCAGCAGTTCGCCTACCACCATCTTCCCTAAATCAACCGCGGGAATGCCATGAAAAGCCGTCGCCTGACGGGCAAAAGGCGTACGTAAACCGCTAACAATGGCGATACGATCGCCCTGGCGGGTAACCAGCGGTAAAACCTGACCCATAACACTCCCCTGTAAAAAAATAAATAAAGTGGTCTGACCTGATCATAGTCTTAACCATTTTTTTACATTTAGCCAAGTGGAGAAAAGGGAAAGTGGGAGCTATGACACAGAGAGAAAAGAAGAAGAGAAAAGAAAACGCCCCTGCCAGCAACTGACAGGGGCGTACGTACCCGAGAGGAATTAACGCAGACCCAGCTGGAAAATCAGCATTTCAGCTTCGCAGGCAAAAGTGAAATCGATATCCAGGCGCACACCGTCAGACTCTTCAGTGAAAGTCGGGGTGATTTTGCAAGGTTCAGATTCCACGCTACGGGCTTTCTCAGTCAGCGCCGCCAGCGTTTGTTCTGCTTCTGCGCGGTTTGCAAACACGCGGCTGTAAGACGCGGTGCAGTCGGAGTTGTCCATAATGGTGCCAACATCCATACAGCAGCAAACCGGGGTTTCATCAGCACTACATTTACTCATCGTTGATTTCCTCTGTATGTGCACCCAAGGTGCCAGATAAACGTTGTGGATATTTTACGCTTCCGGAAAGTGCTGCTCCAGTTGTTAATTCTGCAAAATCGGATAAGTGACCGAAATCACACTTAAAAATGATCTAAAACAAAATTCACCC
The DNA here is from genome assembly GCF_019375075.1 of Escherichia sp. XD33. NCBI lineage: Bacteria > Pseudomonadati > Pseudomonadota > Gammaproteobacteria > Enterobacterales > Enterobacteriaceae > Escherichia > Escherichia sp. XD33. The sequence continues at coordinate 43,071 of NZ_JAENDM010000012.1, read as the reverse complement.
GAATCCATGAGTGCGCCACCTCCAAATTTTGCCAGCTGGATCGCGTTTCTTAGATCATATTTGAAAAAAGATAGAAACATACTTGCAACATTCCAGCTGGTCCGACCTATACTCTCGCCACTGGTCTGATTTCTAAGATGTACCTCAGACCCTACACTTCGCGCTCCTGTTACAGCACGTAACATAGTTTGTATAAAAATAAATCATTGAGGTTATGGTCATGAGCCAGAAAACCCTGTTTACAAAGTCTGCTCTCGCAGTCGCAGTGGCACTTATCTCCACCCAGGCCTGGTCGGCAGGCTTTCAGTTAAACGAATTTTCTTCCTCTGGCCTGGGCCGGGCTTATTCAGGGGAAGGCGCAATTGCCGATGATGCAGGTAACGTCAGCCGTAACCCCGCATTGATTACTATGTTTGACCGCCCGACATTTTCTGCGGGTGCGGTTTATATTGACCCGGATGTAGATATTTCTGGGCGTTCCGATTTAACGGGCCAGCGTGCTGATGCAGATAATATTGCACCAACTGCGTGGGTGCCTAACCTGCATTTCGTAGCACCTATTAACGATCAGTTTGGTTGGGGGGCTTCTATTACCTCAAACTATGGTCTGGCCACGGAGTTTAATGATAACTACGCTGCTGGTATCTATGGCGGTAAAACCGATCTTCAAACAATAAACCTTAACCTTAGCGGAGCTTACCGCCTTAACAATAGCTGGAGTTTTGGTCTTGGTTTTGATGCTGTATACGCTAAGGCGAAAATTGAGCGTTACGCCGGTTCGCTGGGGCCTTTGTTGTCTCAACAGTTGATTGCCCAAGGTGTACCCGCTTCACTAACCAATGGTATTAATACCCCGGACTCTCAAATTGCTCATCTGAAAGGTGACGAATGGGGCTTTGGCTGGAACGCGGGTATTCTTTATGAACTGGATAAAGATAACCGTTGGGGCCTAACCTATCGTTCAGAAGTTAAAATCGACTTCGAAGGGGATTACAAAAGTTCCATTAACCCAAATCTGAACAACATTTTGGGTAGCATGGGTTTACCGTATGGCACAATGGGTGCAACCCAAAATGGATCCTTGACGCTGAATTTACCTGAGATGTGGGAGATTTCTGGTTATAACCGTGTTGCGCCTCAGTGGGCAATTCACTACAGCATGGCCTATACCAGTTGGAGCCAGTTCCAGGAGTTGAAAGCAAAAGGCGATAGTGGTCAGACTCTGTTCTATAAAGATGAAGGATTCCGTGACGCATATCGTATCGCGTTGGGTACAACCTACTATTACGATAAAAACTGGACCTTCCGTACCGGTATCGCCTATGACGATAGCCCAGTTCCGGCCGATAAACGTTCTATTTCTATTCCTGACCAGGATCGCTTGTGGTTAAGTGCTGGGTTAACCTACGCATTTAATGAAGATGCATCCATTGACGTTGGTGCATCTTATATGCACGGTCAGAATGTGAAGTTTACTGAAGGTGAAGGACCGGCAGCTTATTCCTTCGAGTCTGAAGGTAAAGCCTGGCTGTTCGGTACTAACTTTAACTACGCGTTCTGATAACGCGTTCGCCTGGATAAAGTCACCTGCATAGCAGGTGGCTTTAACTCCCCCACTTCACCGAAAGTAGTTTCCTCATTGCTTGCCTCCTGAGTTTTGCAAACAGCCTGTTGGCAGCTTGCCCTTTCAAATCAATAAGTGGTATCCACAGACAAACCTGAAGGGAAAGGCATATTTTCAGGCGTTCTGCTCGTCCTTCTCAAAGAGTTTACTTTTCTGCATTTCCAGGATACTCCCCCCCCCTGGCTATTGTGCGCTCATACACTCAAATTAAAGATAGGTTCTAAATAAATGAGCGTTTTTTGATAGTCTATTTCATTAGGTAATATATATTTGTAACAAATCAATCAAAATGGAATAAAATCATGCTACCATCTATTTCAATCAACAATACCAGCGCAGCTTACCCAGAATCCATCAATGAAAATAACAATGATGAAGTTAATGGATTAGTACAAGAGTTCAAAAACCTTTTTAATGGTAAGGAAGGAATAAGCACCTGTATTAAACATCTACTTGAGCTTATAAAAAACGCCATACGAGTAAACGACGATCCTTATAGATTTAATATTAATAATCCCTCAGTTACTTATATTGATATTGACTCCAATGATACAGACCATATTACTATTGGTATCGACAACCAAGAACCAATAGAATTACCTGCGAACTATAAAGACAAAGAACTCGTCCGTACTATCATTAATGACAACATAGTTGAGAAGACTCATGATATCAATAACAAGGAAATGATCTTCAGCGCATTAAAAGAAATATATGATGGAGATCCTGGTTTTATCTTCGATAAGATATCACACAAACTCAGACATACGGTAACGGAATTTGATGAGAGCGGGAAAAGCGAACCAACGGACTTATTTACCTGGTACGGTAAAGATAAAAAAGGCGACTCTCTCGCTATTGTAATTAAAAATAAAAACGGAAATGATTACTTATCTCTCGGTTACTACGATCAGGACGACTACCACATTCAAAGAGGAATTCGTATTAATGGTGATAGTCTCACCCAATATTGTAGTGAAAACGCCAGGAGTGCTTCAGCGTGGTTTGAAAGCAGTAAAGCTATCATGGCAGAATCATTTGCAACAGGTTCCGATCATCAGGTTATAAACGAGCTCAACGGGGAAAGACTGAGAGAACCTAACGAAGTTTTTAAACGTTTAGGTCGAGCAATAAGATATAATTTTCAAGTGGACGATGCAAAATTTAGACGCGATAATGTAAAAGAAATAATTTCTAATTTATTCGCTAACAAAGTTGACGTTGACCATCCTGAAAATAAATACAAAGACTTTAAGGATCTCGAAGATAACGTTGAAAAAAGACTTCAAAATCGCCAGGCGAAATATCAAAATGAAATTAATCAACTATCTGCGCCAGGTGTTAATTTTGATGATATTTAAAATTATTTTTCCAGTTTTTTGATTTTTCAACGCCTGAATATCGGAAATAGTCAGTGACGAACATCAGTATTTTTACATCATTACGTCCGGGTCATTGTCGGTTTATCTCCTTTTACTTGTGGTAATTGAGGGATAACAACAAAAAAGGTGAGTTTTGCGACTCACCTTTTTTATTTGTTTCTTATTCAGAATCAATATCTTTTAAATCATCCTGAATCGCTTGTGCGTTCGGATTTTCCTGCGGTTTGAGTTCGCCGCCATTAGCGATGAAATCATGACGCTGGAAGTACGCTTCGCGCACCATAATATAAGGATCGGACGACTGACGCAGCAGACCATCGGAATCCAACAACTGCGCACGAGTTTCTATCCCTTCAAGCGTCCATTTACCCACAGACATCGGCCAGGTCAGCCAGGAAAGAACCGGGTAAAGACCATCCGCCATATCACCACCGTCATCACGCAGCGTGAAGCTACCGTAGAACGGTAACTGGACGTAAGGCCCATAACCCACGCCATAATGACCAAGCGTACTACCGAAGCGGTGAGGTTCAGTCCGTTGCAGTTTCGGGTTCGCCATCCCTGCAACATCAATAAAACCGCCCATCCCCAAAATGGTGTTCAGGAAAAAGCGGGTAAAGTGGACCATCCCCTGATAAGGGTCGCCCTGCAAGAAGTAGTTAACCATCACCGCAGGTTCTTCAAGGTTGCCAGTAAAGTTGCTCAAACCGTTACGCGCCGGTTGCGGAACATAATCACGCCAGGCGACAGCGACCGGTCGAACAATATACGGGTCTAATACATTGAAGTTGAAGTTGTACATGGTGCGGTTGAACCCTTCTAACGGGTCAGAACGCCCTTGCTGATCTGTACCGGAACTCGCACACCCCACCAGAAGCGTAGTTCCCAGAGCAAGCGCCGACAGGCGAAGCTTCATAAATGTCTCCCTGTTTTTTTATGGCTTATGCAGTTTGCCATCCATGACGGAACGATACCGTATCCGCCTGTTTAGGTGTGGGCGATTGTAACAGCACGTCAACTGATGTCCAGACGCCCTGATTTGCTGATTTGATCATAGCCTGGTAATCGCCGCCCTGTAGGCTACTTGATTCTATAGAAACAGAAAAAGGCAAACGCAGCCTTTTCTACATTTTCAGAGTAACTCCCGTCAGTTGCGAGCAAAAAAGCCGCTACGCTTTAGCTATACGTGCTAATTCAAGAGAAGAGACCATGGACAACGACAAAATTGAAGTTGAGAGCGAAGAAAAAGAGCGCGGCAAAAAAATAGAAATAGATGAAGACCGACTCCCCTCCCGGGCGATGGCAATTCATGAGCATATCCGCCAGGATGGTGAAAAAGAGCTGGAACGCGACGCAATGGCGCTACTGTGGTCAGCCATTGCGGCGGGTCTGTCGATGGGCGCTTCGTTACTGGCAAAAGGGATATTTCAAGTCGAACTGGAAGGTGTGCCGGGCAGCTTCTTGCTGGAGAATCTCGGTTATACCTTTGGTTTTATTATCGTCATTATGGCCCGCCAGCAATTATTTACCGAAAATACCGTGACTGCGGTACTACCCGTCATGCAAAAACCGACAATGAGCAACGTCGGCTTACTTATACGGTTATGGGGCGTCGTGCTGCTGGGTAATATTCTCGGGACAGGTATTGCGGCGTGGGCATTTGAATATATGCCTATCTTCAATGAAGAAACTCGCGATGCATTTGTCAAAATCGGCATGGATGTGATGAAGAACACCCCCAGCGAGATGTTTGCCAACGCGATCATTTCCGGCTGGCTGATCGCCACTATGGTTTGGATGTTTCCTGCAGCGGGTGCGGCAAAGATTGTGGTGATTATATTGATGACCTGGCTTATTGCCCTGGGTGACACCACCCATATCGTGGTCGGTTCTGTTGAAATCCTCTATCTGGTGTTTAACGGTACGCTGCACTGGAGCGATTTCATCTGGCCCTTCGCACTACCTACTTTAGCGGGGAACATCTGCGGCGGCACCTTTATCTTCGCGTTAATGAGTCATGCACAGATTCGTAACGACATGAGCAATAAGCGTAAAGCAGAAGCACGCCAAAAAGCAGAACGTGCGGAAAACATTAAGAAAAATTATAAAAACCCGGCATAAATGGCGAGGGTTTAAGCAATCGAGCGGCAGCGTACTTACCCCGCACTCCATTAGCGGGTATACTCATGCCGCATTGTCCTCTTAGTTAAATGGATATAACGAGCCCCTCCTAAGGGCTAATTGCAGGTTCGATTCCTGCAGGGGACACCATCCTTGTGTTTATCCCTAAAACCACATAAAAACCGTAAATTAAATTCGAACTAGCAGGCCGAATAAGGCACACCAGGAACTCGTGGTTTTATTCATTATGAAGTGGTTTTTACCTGTTCTCTTAGCCAGGTAATAAACGCTTCAATTTTTGGCCACTGCCTGCCCGGTAATGTGGTGATGTAATAATGCTGATGGCATTTCACCGTCATATCGCCAAACGGCGCGACGAGCTCACCACTGGCAAGCCTTTTTTGTACCAGGCGTTTTCTTCCCATCGCCACCCCAATATGATTCATCGCGGCAATAACAGCTAAATCAGAACGATCAAAGCCAATTCCAGAAGATGTCGGCAAATTAACCGCATAATGTTGCGCCCAACTATGCCATTCATCCGTACCGGAGTCGTTGCTCCATGCCTGTCTGTCATGGAGCAACGTACAGTGACACAGGTTAATTACCGTGTTGGTTAAAGCATGTCTTTGAGCGTATTCCGGGCTACATACTGGCAGGATTTCTTCATCCATCAGAAAGTGATGAGTGAGTTGCGCTGACGGCGCATCATCAAAGTAGATCGCCAAATCGATTCCGGCACGTTGCAGATTGACGTTGTCATTACCAGTGAGCACGGTGAGCGAAATAGACGGATACCGGCGTGTAAAGTCACCTAATGCGGGCACCAACCAGCATTGGGCGATAGAGGGCCGGGAATACAGAGTTAACGTTCCCGATAACTCCTGATTTTTGATATCAAGAATTTCCTGGTTCAGGGTATCCAGCGACGATTTTAGCGCCCAATAAACACGTTTCCCCTCGTGCGTTAATTCCACTTTGCGATGGGAACGAACAAACAACTGAATGCCCAATTCTTCTTCCAGCTGATTGATACGGTGACTTACCGCACTGGGGCTCAGCGACAATTCCTCTGCCGCCAGGGCGAAGGACTGATGCCTGGCAGCCACTTCAAAAGTATGCATTTTTGATAATTGCCAGCCGTTAAGCAGCCGATTTCTTATTTCACGAAGGGGTTCCATAATCACCTCATTTTTCGCTTAAGTGTAAAAAAATAGCGGCAAAATTTCAGCTATGAGATGAGCTAAAGTGAACCATATCTCAATTCACCTTCATTTTTAGATGTAAATCACTCCATTGATGCAATTTACCTCATGTGAAAGGCAAATTTTATCGTTTGTCAGCCTGCGTTGTTTTTTTGTCCAATATCATCAGGTTAATCACAGGGGAAGGTGAGATATGCACTCTCAAATCTGGGTTGTGAGCACGCTGCTTATCAGCATCGTGTTAATTGTACTGACCATCGTGAAGTTCAAATTCCACCCGTTTCTGGCGCTGTTGCTGGCCAGCTTCTTCGTGGGAACGATGATGGGCATGGGGCCACTGGATATGGTAAATGCTATTGAAAGTGGAATTGGCGGAACGCTGGGGTTCCTCGCAGCGGTTATCGGCCTTGGCACGATACTGGGAAAAATGATGGAAGTATCCGGGGCCGCAGAAAGAATTGGTCTGACACTTCAACGCTGCCGCTGGCTTTCAGTTGATGTCATTATGGTGCTGGTTGGCCTGATTTGTGGCATCACGCTGTTTGTTGAAGTGGGCGTCGTGCTATTGATTCCTCTGGCTTTTTCAATTGCCAAAAAAACCAATACCTCATTATTAAAGCTTGCCATTCCGCTATGTACCGCATTGATGGCAGTGCACTGCGTGGTTCCTCCACATCCGGCTGCTTTATATGTTGCCAATAAGCTGGGCGCAGATATCGGTTCGGTGATCGTCTACGGTTTGCTGGTTGGGCTGATGGCATCACTGATCGGTGGCCCACTTTTCCTTAAATTTCTGGGTCAACGACTGCCCTTTAAACCTGTACCCACAGAGTTTGCAGATCTCAAAGTTCGCGATGAAAAAACACTACCGTCATTAGGCGCAACGTTATTCACCATACTGCTACCCATTGCGCTGATGTTGGTTAAAACGATTGCCGAATTGAATATGGCGCGTGAGAGTGGTTTGTATATCTTGGTTGAGTTTATTGGCAACCCTATCACTGCCATGTTTATCGCCGTGTTTGTCGCCTATTATGTGTTGGGTATACGCCAGCATATGAGCATGGGGACGATGCTCACACATACGGAAAATGGCTTCGGTTCTATTGCTAATATTTTGCTGATTATCGGGGCCGGAGGCGCATTCAACGCCATTTTAAAAAGCAGCAGTCTCGCTGATACGCTGGCAGTTATTCTCTCCAATATGCATATGCACCCGATTCTTCTGGCCTGGTTAGTGGCTCTTATTCTGCATGCGGCAGTGGGCTCCGCTACCGTGGCAATGATGGGGGCAACGGCAATTGTTGCACCCATGCTGCCGCTTTATCCCGACATCAGCCCGGAAATTATTGCGATTGCTATCGGTTCAGGTGCAATTGGCTGCACGATCGTTACGGACTCGCTTTTCTGGCTAGTGAAGCAATATTGCGGCGCTACGCTCAATGAAACATTTAAATACTATACGACAGCGACATTTATCGCTTCAGTCGTCGCTCTGGCGGGCACATTCCTGCTGTCATTTATCATCTAAGCGCAAAGAGACGTACTATGGAAAACGCTAAAATGAACTCGCTCATCGCCCAGTATCCGTTGGTAAAGGATCTGGTTGCTCTTAAAGAAACCACCTGGTTTAATCCTGGCACGACCTCATTGGCTGAAGGTTTACCTTATGTTGGCCTGACCGAACAGGATGTTCAGGACGCCCATGCGCGCTTATCCCGTTTTGCACCCTATCTGGCAAAAGCATTTCCTGAAACTGCTGCCACTGGGGGGATTATTGAATCAGAACTGGTTGCCATTCCAGCTATGCAAAAACGGCTGGAAAAAGAATATCAGCAACCGATCAGCGGGCAACTGTTACTGAAAAAAGATAGCCATTTGCCCATTTCCGGCTCCATAAAAGCACGCGGCGGGATTTATGAAGTCCTGGCACACGCAGAAAAACTGGCTCTGGAAGCGGGGTTGCTGACGCTTGATGATGACTACAGCAAACTGCTTTCTCCGGAGTTTAAACAGTTCTTTAGCCAATACAGCATTGCTGTGGGCTCAACCGGAAATCTGGGGTTATCAATCGGCATTATGAGCGCCCGCATTGGCTTTAAGGTGACAGTTCATATGTCTGCTGATGCCCGGGCATGGAAAAAAGCGAAACTGCGCAGCCATGGCGTTACGGTCGTGGAATATGAGCAAGATTATGGTGTTGCCGTCGAGGAAGGACGTAAAGCAGCGCAGTCTGACCCGAACTGTTTCTTTATTGATGACGAAAATTCCCGCACGTTGTTCCTTGGGTATTCCGTCGCTGGCCAGGGTCTTAAAGCGCAATTTGCCCAGCAAGGCCGTATCGTCGATGCTGATAACCCTCTGTTTGTCTATCTGCCGTGTGGTGTTGGCGGTGGTCCTGGTGGCGTCGCATTCGGGCTTAAACTGGCGTTTGGCGATCATGTTCACTGCTTTTTTGCCGAACCAACGCACTCCCCTTGTATGTTGTTAGGCGTCCATACAGGATTACACGATCAGATTTCTGTTCAGGATATTGGTATCGACAACCTTACCGCAGCGGATGGCCTTGCAGTTGGTCGCGCATCAGGCTTTGTCGGGCGGGCAATGGAGCGTCTGCTGGATGGCTTCTATACCCTTAGCGATCAAACCATGTATGACATGCTTGGCTGGCTGGCTCAGGAAGAAGGTATTCGTCTTGAACCTTCAGCACTGGCGGGTATGGCCGGACCTCAGCGCGTGTGTGCATCAGTAAGTTACCAACAGATGCACGGTTTCAGCGCAGAACAATTGCGTAATGCCACTCATCTGGTGTGGGCGACGGGAGGTGGAATGGTGCCGGAAGAAGAGATGAATCAATATCTGGCAAAAGGCCGTTAATAACGTTTCAACGCAGCATCGCAATCCTTTCCCTGGGTGAGCGATGCTGCCGATGGCGCAGACTTAAGATCCCCGGTCTTACCCGCTATAACCCCCTCCTTTTATCATCACCCAACGCCTTTCGCTGTAAACGGCGGTTTCGCAAACCAAACCAAAACCGTAAGTAAGATAAAAGCAATAGCCGCCATACGGAAAATCTCATTTGCAGAAATAGAAAGTGACTGCTGGGTTATTTCATTATTAATTTCATTAAGAACTCCTGAAAGCGAACCATAGTATTTATCCATAATTTGTGACGATGAATTAAACACGGGGTTAAATTGATCGATGGTTGCTGTCAACTGACTATGGTGTAACGATTCGCGTCGTCCCCACAGCGTCATTGTCAACGACGTACCAACTGATCCTGACAAGGTACGAAAAAAATTACTCATACTCGAGGCATTGGCAAATTTATTATCTGGCAAGCCTGAAAACGAAATCGTTGTTAAGGGTAAAAAGAAACAGGCAACGGCGAATCCCTGAAAAAACTGCGGCATAATGATACCTGTAAAATCAATCGTTGGCATAAATGTCACAGAACGCCAGTAATAGCAAACCGCATACATCAAAAAACTGAATGTCACCAACACCCGCATGTCTATTTTGTTGCCATAACGTCCTATCAAAGGTGAAATTAATAGTGGCATGATGCCGATGGGCGCATAAGCAAGTCCGGCCCATATCGCATTATACCCCATCGTTTCCTGGAGTAACTGCGGCATAAGGACGATCGCTCCAGAGTAAAATAAATACGCGCATGTGATACTCACAATACCAATGGTGAAGTTACGGGACTTAAACAAACTGAGATCAAGAATCGGGTTCTCTGAGGTCGACTCCCAAATGACTAAAGAGATCAGAGAAATAACTGATACTACTGTTAATATTATTATCGTACTCGAGTTGAACCAATCCAGATCGCGCCCTTTATCAAGCATAATTTGCAAGCCACCAACACCGAGCACTAACAGGGTCAGTCCTGGTAGATTCATTTTGACCGGTGAAGTCTCAGTTTCTCTTCCTTTAAGTAAGGTTAAGCATAATGTCAGGACGACAATCCCCATAGGGACATTGATTAAAAATATCCAACCCCAGCTAAAGTTATCACAAATATAGCCGCCCAATATCGGCCCACATATCGGAGCGATAATCACGGTCATTGACCATAATGCCAGAGCAAATGTCCTTTTTTCTGGTGGGTAATTCCTTAATAATAAACTCTGTGACAGTGGAATTAACGGCCCCGCCATTAACCCCTGAACGACTCTAAAAAATATCAGCACATCAAGATTGGTCGATAGGCTACACATTAATGAAGACAGCGAAAAAAAGGTTACTGAAAGTAAAAATAATCTTAATTCGCCTATTCTTTGTGCCAACCTGCCAGTAACAGGGATCGCAATGGCATTTGCTACACCAAACGAGGTGATAACCCAGGTGCCTTCGTCTGTTGATGCTCCCAGAAAGCCAGATATTGTCGGTATTGCGACGTTAGAAATAGTGGAATCCAACATTTGCATAAATGTCGCTAATGACAATGCAATAGTGACGCACCATAACGTCCCACCGGTTAATGGTGCCGGAGTTGATTTAGTGATTGCCATTAAAGTTGTCCATTATGCGAAATAATGTTGCTAATTTCTTTTTCTATCGGACTGGTATCGATAACTAAAGCCTTACTGGTATAAGCCGGCATGGAGGTCACGGTTGAAGCCAGCTCAGGCATCTCGGCAATGTCTTCGTTCTTCGTATCAATAGTTGCTGTCATCGATAAACCAATACGCAAGGGATGTTCCATGAGTTCTTTTGGATCAAGAGAAACTTCAACCGGTACACGCTGAACGATTTTGATCCAGTTCCCTGTCGCATTTTGTGCAGGTAATAAGGAGAACGCATTGCCGGTTCCCATATTGATCCCTGTCACCCGACCATGAAACACAACATTTTCACCATAAAGATCGCTGATAATATTGACCGATTGACCAATCCGTACATCCGTGAGTTGTGTTTCTTTAAAGTTGGCATTAACCCACATTTGACGTGCCGGTACGACAGCCATTAACGATTGTCCGGGGCTCACTGTTTCGCCGACCTGAACACTTCTCTGGGCAATATAGCCGGTAACCGGACTCTTAATATCCGTACGTTTAAGCGCCAACCAGGCTTCTTTAGTTGCATCCGCCGCTTCAACGACTTGTGGCTGACGGTTTAATGGTGTGTTCATTACTAAAGCTTTATTCGCTTTATAAGCCTGGATAGCGGCATTCAATGCCGCTTTGCTACTTATTAACGTATCTTTGGTATGCTCCAGCGTTTCTTTTGAAATAACCCCCTGCTTCGCTAACGGCACTCGACGGTTATAATCTTCTAAAGATTGTTGATACTGAATACGTGCTGAAGCGACTTCGGCACTGTATTGTTTATCCTGTAAGTATAGTTTATTCGTTTGCCGAACAATATTTGCCAGATTATTTTTAGCTTTATTGAGTGCGATAGTGGCATCAGTTTTATCCAGTGAAACTAAAATGTCACCTTGTCGAACGTAGTTCGTATCTTTATGATTAACGACAGTGACACTACCTGAGACTTGTGCAGAAATTGGATCTGCATTCCCCGTGACATAGGCGTCATCTGTACTAATCATGTCTTCTAATTCCATTGACCAATAGGCATAGGCACCTGAAAACGCAATAAATAAAACTACCGCCAATAAAGAAAAGTATTTTCTTCTGTTAGAATGTTTTTTATTTGAATTAATCTGTTCCACTATTATCTCTCATTTCTCATAGATGAAATTTATGAATTGAATGAAAAGAGCATTCATTCTTCATATCAAACACAGTGCATGTGTTGCACATTATCCCAGGAACGTTGGAGGCCTAATTTAAATGAGGTGCAAAAAAAACAACAGAGGACTAAACCGTGGCTTTTGCAATACAATTCTTACGCCTGTAGGATTAGTAAGAAGACTTATAGTGCCAACTTGAAACTATAAATCATCGGTACAATCCCTGATTTTATTGTTGACATTTCATTTATGCCGACTATTTATATGGTATACTTGTCGGATTATCTTAAAGGAAGCTCAGATTTTCTTATTTTTATTGAGAAAATGAGATGACGCCTTATGTCTGTATTACTACAGGGAGAAGGGAGATGCTTCATTGCAAAGGGAATAATCTATGAACGCAATAATTATTGATGACCATCCTCTTGCTATCGCAGCAATTCGTAATTTATTGATCAAAAACGATATTGAAATCTTAGCAGAGTTGACTGAAGGCGGAAGTGCCGTTCAGCGGGTGGAAACACTTAAGCCTGATATCGTCATCATTGATGTCGATATCCCCGGAGTTAACGGTATCCAGGTGTTAGAAACGCTGAGGAAGCGCCAATATAGCGGAATTATTATTATCGTCTCCGCTAAAAATGACCATTTTTACGGGAAACATTGTGCTGATGCTGGCGCTAATGGTTTCGTGAGTAAAAAAGAAGGCATGAACAATATCATTGCGGCTATTGAAGCTGCAAAAAATGGCTACTGCTATTTCCCCTTCTCTCTCAACCGGTTTGTTGGAAGTTTAACGTCCGACCAGCAAAAACTCGACTCCTTATCGAAACAAGAAATTAGTGTCATGCGGTATATTCTTGATGGCAAGGATAATAATGACATTGCTGAAAAAATGTTCATCAGCAACAAAACTGTCAGCACTTATAAAAGTCGCCTGATGGAAAAATTAGAATGTAAATCACTGATGGATCTTTACACATTCGCACAACGTAACAAAATCGGCTAACCACATGAAGTTTTTACCCTATATTTTTCTTCTCTGTTGTGCTCTTTGGTCGACCATGAGTTTCGCAGACGAAGATTACATCGAATATCGTGGCATCAGTAGTAACAACCGTGTCACACTTGATCCACTACGTCTGAGCAACAAGGAATTACGTTGGTTAGCGAGCAAAAAAAATCTTGTGATTGCAGTACACAAGTCCCAAACGGCTACCTTGTTGCATACCGATTCGCAGCAACGGGTTCGTGGTATTAATGCTGATTATTTAAATCTTTTAAAAAGAGCGTTAAATATCAAATTAACACTCCGGGAATACGCCGATCATCAAAAAGCAATGGACGCGCTGGAAGAAGGTGAAGTCGATATAGTGTTATCACATTTAGTTGCTTCGCCGCCTCTTAATGATGACATTGCTGCAACCAAACCATTGATAATTACCTTTCCGGCGCTGGTAACCACCCTTCACGACTCAATGCGACCGCTTACCTCACCAAAACCAGTAAATATTGCTCGGGTAGCAAATTACCCCCCAGACGAGGTAATTCATCAATCATTTCCAAAAGCAACAATTATCTCTTTTACAAATTTATATCAGGCATTAGCATCCGTCTCAGCTGGGCACAATGATTACTTTATTGGTAGTAACATCATTACCAGCAGTATGATTTCCCGCTATTTCACTCACTCCTTAAATGTAGTGAAATATTATAACTCGCCGCGTCAATATAATTTTTTCTTGACCAGAAAAGAATCTGTCATTCTTAATGAAGTACTCAATAGATTTGTTGATGCTTTAACAAATGAAGTTCGCTATGAAGTATCACAAAATTGGCTTGATACAGGAAACCTGGCCTTTCTGAACAAACCATTAGAACTCACTGAACATGAAAAACAGTGGATTAAGCAGCATCCCAATTTAAAGGTGCTGGAAAATCCTTACTCGCCCCCCTATTCTATGACGGATGAAAATGGCTCGGTTCGGGGCGTTATGGGGGACATTCTTAATATTATTACCTTGCAAACAGGTTTAAATTTTTCTCCGATCACCGTTTCACACAATATCCATGCTGGAACACAGCTTAGCCCCGGAGGATGGGATATAATACCTGGCGCTATTTATAGTGAAGATCGAGAAAATAATGTTTTATTTGCTGAAGCCTTCATAACAACGCCTTACGTTTTTGTCATGCAAAAAGCGCCTGACAGTGAACAAACATTAAAAAAAGGAATGAAAGTTGCCATTCCATATTATTATGAGCTGCATTCGCAATTAAAAGAGATGTATCCGGAGGTTGAATGGATACAGGTCGATAATGCCAGCGCTGCATTTCACAAGGTTAAGGAAGGTGAACTTGATGCTCTGGTCGCGACACAGTTAAATTCGCGTTACATGATCGATCATTACTATCCTAATGAACTTTATCATTTTCTTATTCCTGGCGTTCCGAATGCATCGCTTTCGTTCGCTTTTCCTCGCGGAGAACCGGAACTTAAGGATATTATTAATAAAGCACTGAATGCAATTCCCCCAAGCGAAGTTCTGCGCCTGACGGAAAAATGGATTAAAATGCCCAATGTGACCATTGACACATGGGACCTATATAGCGAGCAATTTTATATTGTTACGACATTATCCGTTTTATTAGTTGGCAGTAGCCTTTTATGGGGATTCTACCTGTTACGCTCAGTTCGTCGTCGTAAAGTCATTCAGGGTGATTTAGAAAACCAAATATCATTCCGAAAAGCACTCTCGGATTCCTTACCGAATCCAACTTATGTTGTAAACTGGCAAGGTAATGTCATTAGTCATAATAGTGCTTTTGAACATTATTTCACTGCGGATTACTACAAAAATGCAATGTTACCATTAGAAAACAGTGACTCACCCTTTAAAGATGTTTTTTCTAATGCGCATGAAGTCACAGCAGAAACGAAAGAAAATCGAACAATATACACACAGGTATTTGAAATTGATAATGGCATCGAGAAAAGATGCATTAATCACTGGCATACATTATGCAATCTTCCTGCAAGTGACAATGCAGTATATATTTGTGGTTGGCAAGATATTACTGAAACGCGTGATCTAATTAATGCACTCGAGGTAGAAAAAAATAAAGCGATAAAGGCTACCGTAGCAAAAAGTCAGTTTCTGGCAACGATGAGTCACGAAATAAGAACACCAATAAGCTCTATTATGGGCTTCCTGGAACTTCTGTCGGGTTCTGGTCTTAGCAAGGAGCAACGGGTGGAGGCGATTTCACTTGCCTACGCCACCGGACAATCACTCCTCGGCTTAATTGGTGAAATCCTTGATGTCGACAAAATTGAATCGGGTAACTATCAACTTCAACCACAATGGGTCGATATCCCTACTTTAGTCCAGAACACTTGTCACTCTTTCGGTGCGATTGCTGCAAGCAAATCGATCGCATTAAGTTGCAGCAGTACGTTTCCTGAACATTACCTGGTTAAGATCGACCCTCAGGCGTTTAAGCAGGTCTTATCAAATTTACTGAGTAATGCTCTCAAATTTACCACCGAGGGGGCAGTAAAAATTACGACCTCCCTGGGTCACATTGATGACAACCACGCTGTTATCAAAATGACGATTATGGATTCTGGAAGTGGATTATCGCAGGAAGAACAACAACAACTGTTTAAACGCTACAGCCAAACAAGTGCAGGTCGTCAGCAAACAGGTTCTGGTTTAGGCTTAATGATCTGCAAAGAATTAATTAAAAATATGCAGGGCGATTTGTCATTAGAAAGTCATCCAGGCATAGGAACAACATTTACGATCACAATCCCGGTAGAAATTAGCCAGCAAGTGGCGACTGTCGAGGCAAAAGCAGAACAACCCATCACACTACCTGAAAAGTTGAGCATATTAATCGCGGATGATCATCCGACCAACAGGCTATTACTCAAACGCCAGCTAAATCTATTAGGATATGATGTTGATGAAGCCACTGATGGTGTGCAAGCGCTACACAAAGTCAGTATGCAACATTATGATCTGCTTATTACTGACGTTAATATGCCGAATATGGATGGTTTTGAGTTGACTCGCAAACTCCGTGAGCAAAATTCTTCCTTACCCATCTGGGGGCTTACAGCCAACGCACAGGCTAACGAACGTGAAAAAGGGTTAAGTTGCGGCATGAACTTATGTTTGTTCAAACCGTTGACCCTGGATGTACTGAAAACACATTTAAGTCAGTTACACCAAGTTGCGCATATTGCACCTCAGTATCGCCACCTTGATATCGAAGCCCTGAAAAATAATACGGCGAACGATCTACAACTGATGCAGGAGATTCTCATGACTTTCCAGCATGAAACGCATAAAGATCTACCCGCTGCGTTTCAAGCACTAGAAGCTGGCGATAACAGAACTTTCCATCAGTGTATTCATCGCATCCACGGTGCGGCTAACATCCTGAATTTGCAAAAGTTGATTAATATTAGCCATCAGTTAGAAATAACACCTGTTTCAGATGACAGTAAGCCTGAAATTCTTCAGTTGCTGAACTCTGTAAAAGAACACATTGCAGAGCTGGACCAGGAGATTGCTGTTTTCTGTCAGAAAAATGACTAAATAGCGGCTCCCACAATGTTCAAATGTGGGAGCTATTTACCAGCACATCTTACATTTATGATGAGAACTCCTGGCGAATTTGTTCCCCATGCTGGTCGAGCGTTGCCGCTCCCGGCATAACATGCGGGTCCGCGCAGCCGCTGATTTTTATCGGATTACCCGGCATCATTATTCCCCCGGCTTCAATCAACATATTTCTCGCCTGAGTTTGTGGCAATTTAATGGCCTCAGCCACACTTAATAACGGCGCGACGGGTACACCAACTTCATGTATTCTGGCTAACCAAACTTCAGCTGCCTGCGTTTTTAACGTCCGCTCAATATATTGTTTAAGAATAGCCTGGTTTTGTACGCGTAAAATATTGCTGCTAAATCGGGGATCATTAACCAGTTCCGTAAGCTCCAGTGCCTGGCATAACGCAGAAAAAAGCTTGTCATTACCACAACAAATCGTAATCGGCTTATCCTGAGTATTGAAAACATCAAAAGGTGCCATGTAGGGATGGCGATTTCCCAGACGTTGTGGTGACTTCCCAGTTGCGATATATGCCATCAGACCATGCTCCAAAAAACTCAGCGTGGCATCAAACATCGCTATATCGACATGCGCCCCTCTCTGGCTCTTTTCGCGGCCATAAAGTGCACTCACTATTCCGCTGAATAAATAGACACCGCCGCATAGATCCGCAAGAGATGTACCAACGCGCACTGGCGGAGCATCAGGATATCCTGTTTCCATCATTATCCCGCTCATTGCCTGAATGATGGTATCGTAGGCAGGAGCATCTTTTAGCGGACCGGTATGTCCGAAACCTGACGATGAAGCATATATGAGGCGCGGGTTGATTTCTTGAAGCGTTTCCCATGAAAACCCCAGTTTTTCCATTGTACCTGGGCGAAAATTCTCAGCTAATACATCAGCTTGTTTGAGCATATTTATAAATATACTTTTATCGTGATCATTCTTTAAATCAAGAACCACACTCTCTTTGCCATGATTAATAAAACTGTAATAGAGTGACTGTCCATCCACATAGGGACCAAATGTGCGGGTATCATCACCATGACCCGGCGGCTCAACTTTAATTACCCTTGCGCCCATATTACAAAGAAGTTGAGTTCCGAAAGGTCCATTAAGGACATGTGTCATATCGATAACTAATAAGCCTTCAAACGGGCCTTTGCTTTCATTATTTGTCATTTGCTTATGCCTTGAAAAAAGCCGAAGGTGAAAAGACACTTCGGCATTTATGTAAAATCAATAACATGATTAATTATGAAACCAGTCGACTGACATAAATCCACAAGGGAGCCGTGACGACAAAGCCCAGTACGCTCACAGCCAATGACGCTGTACCAGTACGGGTGTAGACATTAAACCGGCTGGCAATAATGATTCCGGAGAATGCCGGCGGTAATGCGCCTGCCAGTACCATCATCTGCAGATGTTCGCTGTTCAAATGACATGCCATACCAACGAAAAGCAGTGCCAGTGGCATCAGAATCAGCTTCAGGAAGGTGTTATAAGCAATTTCGGCACTGAACTCGAATTTATGTGCAGCCAGAGTCAACCCCGCAGCGAATACCGCTACCCCTGAGTTAGCCTTCGCAATCAGATTAAAGGTTGGGTCCCATGCTGCCGGAATTTTTACCCCAACCAACACCAGGATCGTTGCCAGAACAGGTGCCCATACTACTGGCTCCTTTGCCGCAGAAATTAATGCGCTCAGATTACTATTCTTCTTACCATCCGCTCCTGAAGAAGGATTCAGCAAATACAGACCAATAGGAATAGTAATTGCGTTAACAATAATAGAAATAATTGCTACCACTAAACCTGTTGATACGGAATCACCATAAATAGGATCGAGAACTGCAAACCCCAGGAATCCAATGGTAGGTGAACCTGCAATTAATGCACATACAGCTGCTTCTGCATGGGTACGTTTAAAAAATTTGTAGCAACCGAACCAGGAGAAAAAGAAACATCCGACAATAACCACAAGTGATACAAGGGTCAGACGAGTGTCCGCAAAAATCATTTCCCTGTTTGCCCGAGTAATAGATACAAATAGAGCCGCAGGAAGCGCGTAGTTTAATACCAGTTTATTAAATGCCCGAGCTTGATCTTCTGAAAATGTTTCTCGTCTGCCGCTAAAATAACCCAACAGCATGATTACGATAATAGGCAATAAATCGCCAATAAAAAATGTTAGCATAATAGTATTTCCGATAAGGGTCCCTTCACCATCGCATAATGAGTTGGCAAGAGGAGACGATGTCAGTATTTAATTACCAGCGACTTGTTTTGGGTTAAGTTTGGTAATATGGCCACTTTCAGTTCCTGCTGCAGGGTCGATGACCACATTAATAATGGTCGGTTTGCGCGACTGAATACCGGTGGTTAAAGCATGACGAAGTTCATCTGTCGTGGTGACGTTATAGCCAACGCCACGAAACGCATCCATTAATTTGTCATACCTTGCATGGTGCAACAGATCCGTTGGTGATGGTGCACCAGCGCCACTGAGATCAACACCGTCTCCTCTGTAGATGCCGCCATTATTAAAAATAACGATCGTCACCGGCAGGTTATATCGACAAATCGTTTCAATTTCCATCCCACTGAAACCAAAAGCACTATCACCTTCAATGGCGACAACCGGAGAACCAGAAGTCACGCTAGCACCGATGGCATAGCCCATACCGATGCCCATGACACCCCAGGTACCACAATCCAGACGACGACGTGGTTTATACATATCAATAATATTTCGTGCATTATCCAGGGTATTTGCACCTTCATTAACTAAATAAATATCCTGGTTCTCGCGCAATACGTCGCGCACAGCACTTAATGCATTAAAGTAATTTAATGGTTGAGTATCTGTACTTAATTTTTCATGCATTTTTTGTGCATTTTGCTGCTTGTGGATATTTAAAATATCGCGCCATACCAGTGGAGTCGTAAATGTGTTTTGTTTCAGTTCTGCCAGCATACCTTGCATACTGGATGCAATATCACCAACGACTGGCACAGCAATGGGGCGGTTGCTGTCAATTTCCTGCGGTTCAATATCCAGTTGAATAAACTGTGTATCTGCCGCCCATCCTTTTTTACCGTGTGCCAATAACCAATTCAGTCGTGCACCAACAAGCATGACAACGTCAGCATTTGCCAGGGCAAACGAACGCGCAGCTGCCGCAGAAAGTGGATGCGTATCTTCAAGGATCCCTTTCGCCATAGACATTGGCAGGAATGGAATCTGAGTACTTTCAATAAATTCACGAAGCTGTTCATCAGCTTGTGAATACGCCGCGCCTTTGCCAAGGATAATTAATGGCCGTTCAGCTTTTGCTAAAAGCGAAATTGCGCTAGTGACTGACTTCGGGCATGGCAATAATGCTGGCGACGGATTTTCAACTTTAACAATCGTGGTTAACGCTTCGTCTTTTTCCATCGTCGCGGCCAGGACATTTGCTGGCAAATCAAGATAAACTCCGCCAGGGCGACCCGATACAGAGACCCGGATAGCGCGTGCCAATGCAATGCCAAGATCCTGCGGCTGATTAACGCGAAATGCTGCTTTGGCATACGGTTTTGCCGCATTCATTTGGTCCAGCTCTTCATAATCACCTTGCTGTAGGTCGACGATCGCGCGGTCGCTGGAGCCGCTAATCATGATCATCGGAAAACCATTTACCGTTGCGTTGGCCAATGCGGTCAAACCATTGAGGAATCCTGGCGCAGAAACTGTCAGGCAGATCCCCGGTTTTTGGGTAAGAAAACCGCTTGCCGCAGCGGCATAGCCTGCCGACTGCTCATGACGAAAACCAATATAACGAATGCCTTCCGCCTGGGCATGGCGTGCCATATCCGTCACAGGAATACCTACAACACCATAAATAGTGTCAATATTATTCTGTTTTAATGCTTCAACGATGATATGCATACCATCTGTCATTTGAAGTTGATCTGACATGATTAATAACCTCGAAATTTTTATAAATTGGGAGCCAGAAGCCCCCGTTAATATCAGATGGCGTGGTTTTGCTTCATTGCAGCAATTTCATCGTCGCTATAACCCAGCTCCTGCAATACAGCAGCGGTATGTTCACCTAATAGCGGCGCAGCTTTAATATCCGGCGTAAAGGCAGAGAATTTCATTGGACAACCAACGGTCAGATATTTTCCACGCAACGGTTGTTCCACTTCAACAACACTGCCACTTTGGCGCAAAGAGGGATCAAGTGAAATTTCTTTCATACTTAAAACCGGTGCACAAGGAATATCAAACTGAGTCAAATAGGCCACCGCTTCATGTTTATCAATAGTGACAGTGTATTTTTCGATTTCAGCAAAAATATCGAAAATATGTGGCTGTCGTGCATGGGCTGTACTGTATGCCGGATCGGTAATCCATTCTGGTTTGCCGATGGCTTTACAGGTGTTTTCCCAGTTTTGCTCCTGAATAGTGAAATAAATATAGGCGTTAGGATCGGTTTCCCAGCCTTTACATTTCAGGATCCAGCCAGGCTGACCGCCACCACCTGCATTACCACCGCGGGGAACTGCATCACCAAATGTACCATTCGGATACTGCGGGTATTCTTCCAGATAACCCAATTTATCGAGACGCTGCTGGTCACGTAATTTCACGCGGCAAAGGTTCAATACGGCATCCTGCATTGACATGGTGACTCGTTGCCCACGCCCCGTTTTTTCGCGATGCAGCAAAGCAGCAAGTAAACCGATCAGCAAATGCATTCCGGTGTTGCTGTCACCCAACGCTGCAGCGCTTACCAGCGGCGGACCATTCCAAAAACCCGTAGTGGATGCCGCGCCACCCGCTGCCTGAGCAACGTTTTCATAGGCTTTTACATTCACATAAGGCGAACACTCATCAAACCCTTTGATCGAACCAAAAATCAGACGTGGATTGATTTCTTGAATATGCTCCCAGGTGAAGCCCATGTGATCAATGGCCCCTGGATGAAAGTTCTCGACTAAGATATCAGCTTCGCGGATCAGCTTTTCCATTACCTCTTTGCCTTCCGCTGTTTTGGTATTTAACTCAATAGAACGTTTGTTACTGTTAAGCATGGTGAAGTAAAGCGCATCGATATCAGGAATATCTCGCAGCTGGTGACGCGTTACGTCACCAACGCCGGGACGTTCAATTTTAATAACGTCAGCGCCAAACCAGGCCAGCATTTGAGTACAAGATGGGCCAGATTGCACACCGGTGAAATCGAGAACTTTAATTCCTTGAAGTGGAGTTGACATAGCAATACCTATTAGTTAATTAAATATGTGTTAATTTAGCGTTTATTTAAGGCGTAATATCTTCTATAAATAACCCGCAAAATATCGTCGTAGCTGCACTCGATATTTTTAAAATCCTGTATCAAGTGCTGAAAATCATTTCATCGCCACTTCCAATTCCTTTCTGCATGGTAAGTAGTGAGGACGAAAAGAAGAATATGATAAATATTGATTCGTGGTAATCAGAGAGAGTCGCGACATTTGTGATGTTATTCTTACAACTGTAAGAAGCGCCGGTGATTTACAAGCAAGGGTATGATTACGCTTTTTAAAGCGTACCATAAAACATAACATAATAAATGATTTGTGATGACACGGGATTATTGCGGTTTACTTTGAGGAATATAAAATGCGAGTTTATAGCACCGCGAGCGCCAAATAATTTTATGACCACAACCTGTCGTATTGTGGTCATAAAAAATTGTCGGCTGGAGGGAGTTAAATCCTTTACCTCAATATACTGCCTGTCAGCATTAGTTCACAAACAGTGCTTCGCTATCGACGATGATTCCATCTTCCGCACCTTTAAGCGCCAGGTTTGCCTCGTAGTATTGCTTTTTATCAAGCAGTTTCTGCGCATCAGCAAGTGCATTACGAGTCTGTTTAAGTGGCATCAGATATTGGTTTTCCATTACGCCAACACCGGCCAGGCGAAGCTCTTCCATTGCGCCCTTTTTATCCCCTTTCGCCATTTTTTCATTGGCAATTTTTATCGCGGCTTCTTTTTCGGGAGTTGCTACATAACTCTCAGAAATTCCGACAGATGCATTAATGACAATATATTGGTCATCATTGAGATTGGTCTTTTTACCTGGCTTAGCGAACTTTGCCCATTCGGTACTGTCATCTGACAGCAAAGCGGAAGCTTCATTGGTCAGTTCTTTTGCCTTTTCTGGATCGCCATGAAACAGAGCCAGGCGCGCTACCTGCACGTCACGCATCGCATATAAACCTTGTTCAGAGATACGCTCTGCTGCCGCTGCCGTTTTCTGGGTTTGCTGAACTTGCTGAGTTTGCTGTTGTGCCGCTACCGGAGCATTATCAGCAGCCCATACAGTTGAAGATGCCAGAATTGCTGTGACCATCGTGGCCATAATTAAACGTTTCATACTTACCTCATTCTTTAACAGTTTTAGAAAACGCCGCCATCATATTGGGTGAGCATGAAATGAGAAATCAGAGAGCAACGGTCATTTTGAAAGGGTTATCTTACAGTTGTAGTTATTATCGCAAGAAGTATTTTAGTCTTACAATTGTAGGAATATGCTTCCTGTCGCAGAGAACTATTCTTATATACCACAAAGAGATGTCATTTATTATATCGATGTAAATACTGATTAATTAAATGTAAATACAGCCATAACATCGTAGGTTCTCAGTGAACCATTTTCAGGATAACTTTCTATGAAAGTAAACTTAATACTTTTCAGCTTATTTTTATTGGTCTCTATTATGGCATGCAATGTTTTTGCATTTTCCATTTCGGGTGGTGGAAGTGAGAGGAGCTATAAAGAGACTGAAAAAACATCAGCGATGACGACCACACACTCTACAAAACTTCAGCCATCACAGGCGATTTTGTTTAAGATGAGAGAAGATGCGCCACCATTAAACCTCACAGAAGAAATGCCGCCCCCTTTTCCGACAAAGGCGAATTATCTTATTCATCCTGTGCGATAGCGTCTTTCACATGGCAGGTGAACAATCATGTCTGATGCTGATGTGAACACCTGCCCAAATGAGCCATCCTGACCCACTACCGCCTGCCATACCCCACCATAAAGCGAATCATCAAGCCACAAGCCGGGGCAAGAAACATAAATATCCCCGTCACTAGTTCATTACCGCCAGTTAACCACATGGTGAAGTAATAAATGAGTGCAGCGAGGATCACCATGCCGAAGAAAGAAGAGACCGCCGATACCACGTTCAGTACCTGACCGATGTAGCCGCTTACGCAGACAATACACAGGGCGAGAAACATCCATAAATTAATCATAGCTCAACCTCCTGCCGCGCTAAAAAACCTGTAACTTCAGTCACTTTAATAGTAAGACAATCCTTAACCTCTGGCAATTTTTGCTAAGCATCAATGAAAACAGCATGTTAAATGCAAGACTGTTGTGTACGGAAAAATATTTACTTTGCACGATTAATAATCAGTAGCTGAAAGCAGTCAGCGAGTGATAAAGTACAGATACCGCATTCATGCTCCTCGTGGTTATGTCCTGACTAGTCTTTACACTCTTTACAGGAACCATTGTCGTACATGATGGCCCAACCAATTGAGTGTACCGCTGTCGACATGGAATCTTCTGCGATACAACAATTCGTATCTACAGAAGGTAACTATGTTTCCACAATGCAAATTTTCCCGCGAGTTTCTACATCCTCGCTACTGGCTCACATGGTTTGGGCTTGGTGTACTCTGGCTTTGGGTACAGCTTCCTTATCCTGTTCTCTGCTTTCTCGGCACGCGTATTGGCGCAATGGCGCGACCATTCCTGAAACGTCGTGAATCTATCGCCCGTAAAAACCTGGAACTTTGTTTCCCGCAGCATTCTGCGGAAGAACGCGAGAAGATGATTGCCGAAAACTTTCGTTCACTCGGCATGGCGCTGGTAGAAACCGGCATGGCATGGTTCTGGCCCGACAGTCGCGTACGTAAATGGTTTGATGTTGAAGGGTTGGATAACCTTAAACGCGCACAAATGCAAAATCGCGGCGTAATGGTTGTCGGCGTCCATTTTATGTCGCTGGAACTGGGCGGCCGCGTGATGGGACTGTGCCAACCAATGATGGCTACCTATCGTCCACATAATAATCAGCTGATGGAATGGGTGCAGACCCGTGGGCGCATGCGCTCTAACAAAGCGATGATCGGCAGAAATAATCTGCGCGGCATTGTCGGTGCACTGAAGAAAGGTGAAGCGGTATGGTTTGCTCCCGATCAGGATTATGGTCGTAAAGGCAGCTCCTTCGCGCCGTTCTTTGCGGTGGAAAATGTCGCCACAACCAATGGCACCTATGTTCTCTCCCGTCTCTCTGGCGCAGCCATGTTGACCGTAACGATGGTAAGAAAAGCGGATTACAGCGGATATCGTTTGTTCATCACCCCAGAGATGGAAGGCTACCCGACAGATGAAAATCAAGCCGCTGCCTATATGAACAAGATTATCGAGAAAGAGATCATGCGCGCACCGGAGCAGTACCTCTGGATCCACCGTCGCTTTAAAACGCGCCCGGTGGGAGAATCGTCGTTGTACATTTAACAAACTGCTCTTACTCTTTCCCTCCTCAAATCGGCCATAATAACCTCATGGTTTTTATGGCTTTTTTCTTAAGGTTTTTTCCTTCGCTGAATATCTAATTATTACCGTCAGAAATTAAACTGTCGCCGATATGAGACACTTGTAAGTTACTAAAAGTAAATAAGAAAATGCCTCTTGTCTCGTTTCAGTTTTAGGCGTACATTAGCGCCGTCTCGAGCAGTTTAGCTCAGAATTCTGGGGTGATGCCCACGGTAAAATACAGGGCTTTTAAGGTCGCTTTGCCCGGTGTCAACTCACTGTATCAGGTGTAATGAAGTCATTCAGGCGTAACAGTAATTACGCGGAGAGATGTAAAGTGAAATATTTCTTTATGGGCATTTCTTTTATGGTCATCGTTTGGGCCGGTACTTTTGCCCTGATGATCTAAAAGCAAACTGTGCAATGAAAAACAGGAGCCATCAGGCTCCTGTTTGCATTTCTGACGACGGTGTTTATTCCGCGTTTTCGTGAATATGTTTGCTGCTGGCGGGTAGTAAACCGTCGGCACGGAACATCGCTTTAATCCCTCTGATGGCCTGACGAATACGGTCGCGGTTTTCAATCAGTGCAAAGCGAACATGCGTATCACCATAGTCGCCAAAGCCAATCCCCGGCGAGACACAAACCTTCGCTTCGTTAAGGAGCTTCTTGGCAAATTCCAGCGATCCCATGGCCGCATATGGTTCCGGGATTTTCGCCCAGACATACATCGAAGCCTTCGGCATTTCAACCATCCAGCCCGCTTCATGCAGCCCTTTAACCAATACATCACGGCGGCGTTTGTACTGTTCGGCAATGTCGCGCACGCACTGTTGATCGCCCTCCAGCGCCGCAATCGCCGCCACCTGCAACGGCGTAAAGGTGCCGTAATCGTGATAGCTTTTAATACGAGCCAGGGCGCTGACCAGCGTTTTGTTGCCAACCATAAAGCCGATACGCCAGCCCGCCATGTTGTAGCTTTTCGACAGCGTAAAGAACTCGACTGCCACATCGCGTGCACCCGGTACCTGCATAATTGACGGCGCTTTCCAGCCATCGTAGACGATATCGGCATAGGCCAGGTCATGGACCACCAGCACATCGTAGCGTTTCGCCAGCGCCACTACTTTTTCGAAGAACTCCAGTTCCACGCATTGCGCGGTTGGGTTTGACGGGAAGCCGAGGATCATCATCTTCGGTTTCGGATAACTTTCACGAATGGCTCGCTCCAGTTCGTTGAAGAAATCGACACCTTCCACCAGCGGCACTGAGCGTACCTGCGCCCCGGCAATCACCGCGCCATAAATATGGATCGGGTAACTTGGATTCGGCACCAGCACCGTGTCACCATGATCCAGCGTCGCCAGCATCAGATGCGCCAGGCCCTCTTTCGAACCAATAGTGACGATGGCTTCTGATTCCGGGTCGATTTCAACGTCGTAGCGATCCTGATACCAGCGGGAAATGGCGCGACGTAACCGCGGAATGCCGCGTGAAGTGGAGTAACCATGCGTGTCCGGGCGCTGGGCCACAGTACATAATTTTTCGACGATATGCGGCGGAGTCGCACCGTCCGGGTTACCCATGCTGAAATCGATAATATCTTCGCCGCGCCGACGCGCAGCCATTTTCAGTTCAGCGGTGATGTTAAAAACGTAGGGCGGGAGACGATCAATGCGCGTAAAGCGACGTTCAGGGCGAGTGTCAGCCATAATTTCCTCAGATTAACGTTAGCGCCCGGACCGTCCGAGCGACGCTGCCACGATGGTGGCTGTTTTGAAAATAGCCTGATTAATTTCTGTCTGTCCAGCGTTTTAGAACATTTTATTAATGACGTTAAATGAGGAACTCTGCTTTAAAAACAGGAAATTTATCTGCGCTAACAAGAAAATTACCACTCATTTTATTAACATAATAATTTCAATAAATTTACTAACCAGAAGTGCATTATCAAGAGATGCATTGCTAATACACCATTTATCTATCAATCCCCTTTTAAAATTGTGGTTTTTCCTCAAAAACGGCCTGCTGGTCATCAGCCTTCAGGTTACCTATCATAGAGGTTTAATCCTTATTCAGAGTCACCCGTGCACGAAATATTCAACATGCTGCTGGCGGTCTTCGATCGGGCAGCGTTAATGCTTATCTGCCTGTTCTTTCTCATCCGTATCCGCCTGTTTCGCGAACTGTTGCACAAGTCGGCGCACTCCCCAAAAGAATTGCTCGCCGTTACCGCCATTTTCTCGCTGTTCGCCCTGTTCAGCACCTGGTCCGGCGTTCCCGTAGAAGGCTCGCTGGTGAACGTACGTATTATCGCGGTGATGTCCGGCGGGATTCTGTTTGGCCCGTGGGTAGGCATCATTACCGGCGTGATTGCGGGTATTCACCGGTATTTAATTGATATCGGCGGCGTGACGGCGATCCCCTGCTTTATCACCAGCATTCTGGCGGGTTGTATATCGGGCTGGATCAACCTGAAAATCCCCAAAGCACAGCGCTGGCGCGTCGGTATTCTCGGCGGCATGTTGTGTGAGACGTTGACCATGATTCTGGTAATTGTCTGGGCACCAACTACCGCGTTGGGGATCGATATCGTC
The DNA here is from genome assembly GCF_019375075.1 of Escherichia sp. XD33. Lineage (NCBI taxonomy): Bacteria > Pseudomonadati > Pseudomonadota > Gammaproteobacteria > Enterobacterales > Enterobacteriaceae > Escherichia > Escherichia sp. XD33. Next base: position 15,212 of record NZ_JAENDM010000012.1, on the reverse strand, counting down.
TCTAAAATCGGCATTCCAATGATCCTCGGTAGCGTCTGTATCGGCTTTATTGTGCTTCTGGTGCAAAGCGTTGAGGGCGAAAAAGAGGCCAGCGCCGCGCGGCAGGCCAAGCTGGCGCTGGATATCGCCAACAAAACGCTACCGCTGTTTCGCCATGTCAATAGCGAGTCATTACGCAAGGTCTGCGAAATTATCCGCGATGACATTCACGCCGATGCGGTGGCGATTACTAATACCGATCATGTGCTGGCCTATGTTGGCGTGGGTGAGCATAACTATCAGAATGGCGATGACTTCATTAGCCCGACGACCCGTCAGGCGATGAATTACGGAAAAATCATCATTAAAAACAATGATGAAGCCCACCGTACGCCGGAAATCCACTCGATGCTGGTGATCCCGCTTTGGGAGAAAGGCGTTGTGACCGGAACGCTGAAAATTTACTACTGCCACGCACATCAGATAACCTCGTCATTACAGGAAATGGCGGTTGGTCTGTCGCAAATCATCTCCACGCAACTGGAGGTTTCACGCGCCGAGCAGCTACGTGAAATGGCAAATAAGGCAGAGCTTCGCGCCCTGCAAAGCAAAATTAATCCCCATTTTCTGTTTAACGCTTTGAACGCTATTTCATCGTCAATCCGTCTGAATCCGGATACCGCTCGCCAGCTGATCTTTAATCTGTCGCGTTATCTGCGCTATAACATTGAATTAAAAGACGATGAGCAAATCGATATCAAAAAAGAGCTGTATCAAATTAAAGACTATATTGCCATTGAGCAGGCCCGCTTTGGCGACAAGCTCACGGTTATCTATGATATTGATGAAGAGGTGAATTGCTGCATTCCCAGCCTGCTGATCCAGCCGTTGGTGGAGAATGCCATTGTCCACGGTATCCAGCCTTGCAAAGGTAAAGGCGTTGTCACCATCAGCGTTGCAGAGTGCGGCAATCGGGTACGCATTGCGGTGCGGGATACCGGGCACGGCATCGATCCAAAGGTGATTGAGCGGGTCGAAGCGAATGAAATGCCGGGCAATAAAATTGGCCTGCTGAATGTTCATCATCGCGTGAAGTTATTGTATGGCGAGGGGCTGCATATCCGCCGCCTGGAACCAGGAACGGAAATTGCGTTTTACATTCCTAACCAACGCACCCCAGTCGCCTCACAGGCTACGTTATTGCTTTGAGCCGGAGTGATATTGTGAAAGTCATCATTGTTGAAGACGAATTCCTGGCACAACAGGAACTGAGCTGGCTAATTAAAGAGCACAGCCAGATGGAGATTGTCGGCACCTTTGACGACGGTCTGGACGTGTTGAAGTTTTTGCAGCATAACCGCGTCGACGCCATTTTTCTGGATATCAATATTCCGTCGCTGGATGGTGTGTTGCTGGCGCAAAACATCAGCCAGTTCGCCCATAAACCGTTTATTGTGTTCATCACCGCGTGGAAAGAACATGCGGTAGAAGCGTTTGAACTGGAGGCGTTTGACTACATTCTCAAACCGTATCAGGAGTCACGCATTACCGGGATGCTGCAAAAACTGGAAGCGGCCTGGCAACAACAGCAGACCAGCAGCACGCCTGCCGCGACGGTAACGCGTGAGAATGACACCATTAATCTGGTGAAAGATGAGCGAATAATCGTCACGCCAATTAACGATATCTATTACGCCGAAGCGCACGAGAAAATGACCTTTGTCTATACGCGGCGTGAATCCTACGTAATGCCGATGAACATTACCGAATTTTGCAGCAAACTGCCGCCGTCGCATTTTTTCCGCTGCCATCGCTCATTTTGTGTCAATCTGAACAAAATCCGCGAAATCGAACCGTGGTTTAATAACACCTATATTCTGCGGCTGAAAGATCTGGATTTTGAAGTGCCAGTCAGCCGCAGCAAAGTAAAAGAATTTCGCCAGTTAATGCATCTTTAATCGGGAACTTTCATGAAAGCACCAGGCTTGCCCGCCGATCAACAATTTTTCGCCGATCTGTTCAGCGGCCTGGTGCTTAACCCGCAACTACTGGGGCGCGTCTGGTTTGCCAGCCAGCCTGCCTCGTTGCCGGTGGGCAGTTTATGTATTGATTTTCCCCGTCTGGATATCGTGCTGCGCGGCGAATACGGCAATCTGCTGGAAGCAAAGCAGCAACGTTTGGTGGAAGGAGAAATGCTGTTTATTCCGGCGCGCGCGGCTAATTTACCGGTCAACAACAAACCGGTGATGCTGTTAAGCCTGGTGTTCGCTCCGACCTGGCTTGGGTTATCGTTTTACGATAGCCGCACCACGTCGTTGTTGCATCCTGCTCGCCAGATCCAGCTTCCCAGCCTGCAACGCGGTGAAGGTGAAGCGATGCTTACCGCCCTCACCCATCTTAGCCGTTCGCCGCTGGAGCAAAATATCATTCAGCCGCTGGTGTTAAGTTTGCTGCATCTTTGCCGTAGCGTGGTGAATATGCCGCCGGGCAATTCGCAGCCGCGCGGCGATTTTCTCTATCACAGCATTTGTAACTGGGTTCAGGATAATTATGCCCAGCCGCTCACCCGCGAGAGCGTGGCGCAGTTTTTTAATATCACGCCCAATCATCTGTCAAAACTGTTTGCTCAGCATGGAACGATGCGTTTTATCGAGTATGTGCGTTGGGTGCGAATGGCGAAGGCGAGGATGATTTTGCAGAAATATCATCTGTCAATTCATGAAGTGGCACAGCGTTGCGGTTTTCCGGATAGCGACTATTTTTGTCGCGTTTTCCGGCGTCAGTTTGGTCTGACGCCGGGAGAGTACAGCGCCCGTTTTCAGGGCTAACGTCAGAAGGTTAATTCTGTTTCCAGCAGCGTCAGGATACTTTGTGCATCTTGCGCGGCAAACAACGACTGGCGGAAGTTTTTATTCACCAGTTTACGCGCCAGCTGCGAGAAGACTTTCACATGATTCATCCCTTCGTTAGCACCCAGCGTCAGCATGATCACCAGTTCGACTTCGCCCATTTCTGACTGCCAGTCAATCGGTTTCGCCAGCCGGGCAATGCTGATACTGGAATGACGGATCCACTGTGATTTGGTATGCGGGATCGCCACGCCAAAACCAACGCCAGTGGTGACTATCTCTTCCCGCTGCCAGACATCTTCTTCCAGCTCAAACGGATGTTCAGTGCGCCCGTTAACGCCGAGGTTGCCGCACAGGAACTGGATCGCCTGCTCTTTATTGCTAAATTCCTGATCAACAAAGATATTCTCCAGCGCCAGCAGTGGGCGAACGTCTTCTTCCGGCGTAAAGGCGGTGAGTAACGCTTCAATTTCCTGCGCACTGCGGCATTCACATGCCTGACGCGCCAGTTCCCGACACGCCTCGCTATCCAGTTGACGAAGCTGGCTTTTCACCGCCGGAATACGCGGGCTACTCATACTCAGCTCATCCAGGCCCAGCCCAAGCAGTAGCGGCAGATAACGGCTTTCACCGCCCAGTTCACCGCAAATGCCTACCCATTTGCCCCGCTGATGCGCAGTGGTAACTATTTGCTGCAACATGCGCAGGAACGATGGCGTAATCGGGTTATATAGCGGCGATACGCGCGGGTTATTACGATCGACCGCATACAGATACTGGGTCATATCGTTGGAGCCGATACTGAAGAAATCGACCTCATCGCAGAAGTGGTCGATGATGTAGCACACCGACGGAACTTCCACCATGATCCCAAGCGTAATCGTCTCTGCATGACGCAGGCCATCGCGCTTAAGCTCAACGATCGCTTTTTGGATCTCGCCTTTCACCCATAAGATCTGATCGAGGCTGTGAACCATCGGGATCATCAACTGGGCGTTGCCGAAACTGGCGGCGCGCAAAATGGCCCGCAGTTGAGTGCGGAACAGGCCAGCAAATTCCGGGTAAATACGTACCGCGCGATAGCCGAGGAACGGGTTCTCTTCCTGGGGAATATTCAGATAAGGAATGCTTTTATCGCCGCCGATGTCCATCGTGCGGAAGATAATCGGCTTGTCGCCCGCCGCCAGTAGCACCTGCTGGTAGGCTTCAAATTGCTCCTGCTCGTCCGGCGCGCTGTCGCGATCCATATAGAGCATTTCGGTACGGAACAGCCCGACACCTTCCGCGCCGTTGGCAAACGCGCCTGGCGCTTCCAGAGCGGTGCCGATATTCGCCGCAATATCAATACGCTTGTTATCACGGGAATAGGCCAGCTGCGCGGCAGCCTGCGCCTGTTGTTTTTGGCGTTTATCCGCCAGCGTCTGCGCGACCTGATAATAACCGCTCACCGCGTCATTCGGGTTAATCGCCAGCACGCCGCACTGGGCGTCAAGCACTGCAGGTTGCCCGGCATAACGGGCAATCGCATCCAGCGGCAAGCCACTCAGTACCGGGATCGCCGAGGCACGGGCCAGAATCAGTGTATGCGAGGTGCGCCCGGTTTTCTCCAGAATCATGCCCGCAAGATTTTTCAAATCAAGGCTCAAAAACTGGCTTGGGGTTAAATCTTCAGCCACCAGAATGGTCGGTTTTTCAAGCACCAGCTTGTTGCGCGGCTTCAGTTCCGGCCAGGTGATATGCAGCAACTGTTCGCTGATATCGCGAATGTCGCTAACACGTTCGCGCAGATAATCGCTGGCAGAGGCAGAAAGTTTGGCGCAAACCTGCTCCATATTGCTGATGATCGCCGCCCCCAGCCCCTGATGCTGTTCTGTCATCAGGCGACGGATATTGCCTGCAAATTCATCATCCTGAATCAGCGACAAATGGGCGCTGAGGATAGTTTTGCTTTCGCCGTCACGCTCACGCAATTGCTGGTTCAGTTGCTCGGCAAGCGTTGCCAGGCTGTGCTCCAGCCGGGTGGAATCTTGCGCACTGGCGGGGATTGCCCGATAACTGTCGAGGCTGTCGCTTTGTAACAGGGTCAGCGTACCCACGCCGACGCCGCTTGCCAGCACATTGCCGTACAGTAAATCCGGGTTAAGGCGGCTTAATGAACGCGGCAGCGGATGCGCCGTCAGTTCTGCCTGCGTAGGCTGAACGCTGTCGCTGTCGATAAAGCGCACCTGGATGTACTCTTCCAGCACGCGCCGCGCCTGCTCTTCATCGCTGCCGCTAATGTTCAGGCTGCAACTGTCATTAAATAGGGTGCCGGTGCCAATCAGCGCCAGCGAGCTTTTCGCATCTGCCTTTGCGTTCTGGCGATGGTTAATAAAAGTGATTTCGCTTTGCCACTGGCTGCACTGTTCTTTAAGTTCCCACGCCGGACGAGCATGTAGACCGTTAGGCAAAGGACAGAGAAATTGAATCGTTAACATAACCGCTCCGGGTTAATCAGGAGATCATCTGAAATCCGTCAGTTGAACAACCGTCTCACGCGTAAGACGTTGAATAAGGGCAGATAAAAGTTGCTGCATCTGCAAAATGTCGCGGCAATCGGCAATCGATGCGGCGCAATGTCCATGGCGGGTTGCTGGCCCCATCACCACTGTGGGCACGCCGGTGCCGGTTAAGTGCACCGCCCCGCCGTCCGTGCCGCCGTTGCTGAACATATCTGCCTGCAACGGCACGCCAATTTCTGCCGCCACGGTTTCGACCCAGGCGGTAAGTTTTGGCGGCGCAATCAGCGACTTGTCGCTTAACACCAGCATCGGCCCGTTACCAATCTGGCGATGGTTAGCCGCGCCATAATCAAAGTTTTTCGCCCAGCAGGCGGTATCAAGCACAATGGCGACGTCCGGCGACACCGCGCGGGTGGCAGTTTGCCCGCCGCGTAATCCCACCTCTTCGCTGGAACTTGCCACCAGCCACACTTCCGCAGGTAGTTCGGCGTCGTGCAGTTCGCGCAGTAACGTCACCAGCAGATAGCAACCGAGGCGGTCATCAAAGGCTTTCCCCATCACTCGCTGGTGAGGGAGAACCTGAAAAGTGGTATCAAACGTGACGCGATCGCCGGGACGAATTCCCGCCTGCATCACTTCGTCATAGGAGCGCGCACCAATGTCCACGCGCATGGCGCTGACGTCATTCCCCTGCCGGTCGCCGTCAAGCAGGCCTGGAATTTTGCACTCTTCACGGGTGGTGATGCGCACCGGCTGCAGCTGGCGGGCAGCCATGCGTACGTTGCCAACCGGCAGCACATCAATCGCCCCTTCGCGGGAGATGCTGCGCACCATAAATCCCACTTCGTCCATATGCGCACAGATCATCACCTTCGGACCTGTCGATTCATTCAGGCGGATCAGCACCGATCCCAGACCATCAAATCGCACTTCTTTTTGCAGGCGATCCGCTTCTTCCAGCAGGATCTGCCGCACTTCCTGTTCCGAGGAGGCGATCGCATCTGCCTCGCTCAACGCTTTTAATAGCGATAAATCCATTATGCCTCTCCCGTGAGCAACACTGTTTTCGGCATGGCGTAGAGCACTTCTGCGCCTTGCGGGGTAACCAGCACAACATCTTCGATGCGCACGCCCCCTTGCCCTGGCAAATAAATCCCCGGCTCCACGGTCAGTAACATGCCTGGCTGTAGCGTCGTGGTGTCCCGCGGTGAAAAACGCGGATCTTCATGAACTTCAATGCCGATAGCGTGACCGGTGTTATGACCGAAATAGTCGCCATAACCTGCTTCTGTAATGACCCGGCGCGCGGCATCGTCAACCTGCTGGCAGCGCACGCCGGGGCGAATCGCGGAGATTGCTGCGAGCTGTGCCTGCAGGACAATTTGATAGACGTTAAACAGCGGGTGAGATTCGGCGCTCACCCCTTCGCCATTCACCAGCAAGGTGCGCGTCATATCAGAGCAGTAGCCCTGATACAGCGCACCGAAATCGAGAGTGACAAACTCGCCCGCTGCAACAATCTTGTCGCTGGCTTTGCCGTGCGGCAGCGCCCCACGCCAGCCACTGGCGACAATGGTGTCAAAAGAGGCTTTTTCTGCGCCCTGCTGGCGCATAAACCACTCCAGTTCAGCGGCTATCTCGCGCTCGCTCATCCCCGCCTGAATAAAGCGGCGAATATGCTCTGCACCGCGATCAGCAATCCCACAGGCGAGGCGGATTTTCTCCACCTCCTCTGGCGTTTTGATTTGCCGCAGCACATCCGGCGTGGCGCTAACCAGTTTCGCATTGAGTTCAGACTGCCAGCGGTGCGCGGTTTCCCAACTCACCTGCTGGCCCTCAAAACCGAGCGTTTGCAACTGTTCATCGGCAATGATTTGATTGACGATAGTGGTAAGCGTGTTCGTCGCGTCAAGCAAATGCAGCTGGTAGCCTTGCGCACGGGCTTCCACCTCAACGTAATAGCGCGAATCCACCAGAATGTGCGCACTTTCACGGCTAATCACCACATAACCTGATCCGGTGGAGATCCCCAGATGCGGCTGTTTGTTCTGCCGTGAGGAGAGAAGCACTGCATCCAGTTGTTGCGCCTTAAGCCAGTCGCGCAGCGAAGCGAGTAATGTCATCTGGATTTTCCTTCTTACAGGCTATCGATTAACAATTTGCCTTTACGGAACATCATCAGACGCAGGAACACCACCATCAGCGCAGTTATGACTGCCCCCAGCGCGATCCCCGCCATATAGACGCCCAGGTTAGTGACCAGCGGCCATGCCCAGATAGCGGACTCCGGGAACCATTGCACTGCGCCCAGCCAGACAGCGGCGGTTGAGCCGACAATAGCGCCGACCATATACGACGGAATGGCGGTGATGGGGCTTTCCAGCGCAAACGGAATCGCACCCTCACTGATCCCCATAAACGCCAGGAACATGGCGGTCTTACCCTGCGGATAAAGTTGAGCGTTGAACAGGCGTTTGCCGGTTAAACGACGGTCGATAATGGTCGCCAGCCCCAGACCAATCGGCGGAATAACGATAGCGATAGAACGAGCGGTGACCGGTAATACGTGGTCAGTGGTAAAGCTGAAGGCAACAAAACCTGCGGCTTTGTTGATCGGGCCACCAAGGTCGATTGCTGTCGCCGCGGCGATCCCCATTGCGTACATCAGCGCGCCCTTCTCACCTGCGGCAGTCAGCACAGTACGGATACCGCCGTTGATCCAGCCACCAAAGGGGGTGATGACGTAGTACATCGCCAGCATGACAAAAATGGCGGAAAGAATCGGGAGCAAAAATGTGGTTTTGAACGCTAACAGGAAATCCGGTAACTGGATTTTCTGGTTCATCCACTTCACAAGGTAACCCGCGACGATAGAAATAATCAGCGCACCAATGAAGGTGGACGGCACCGGCGAAGAGGTCGCCCATTGCATAGTGCTGGGATCGAAGTTCAGCAGTTGCGTCGGCTGGGTAGACATCAACCCGCCGATAAAACCAGCCGGGAACGCCAGTTTGCCACCGATAGAGTTCGCCACAAAAGCAGCAAACATCGGAATGGCAAAACCAAACAACACGCCGCCGAAGGACTGCGACAGCCAGGCAAATTTAAGTAAGGAGAGGTCGAAACCGGAGAATTTCCCGCTATTAAGAGCATCCATGATGCCGATCTCAGCAGGAATTTTAAGCCAGCTATAAGCAATCAGCTGGCTGAAAGCGAGGATCACACCGCCCATAATTAAGGTCGGCACCATGCGTGAAATCCCTGACATCACATGCTGCGGGAGTTCACCCCAGAAGCTGGTTTTAGAGGCCTGCGGATTCTTAACTGCCGCTGCCGCACCGGATGCGCCAGGCACAACGGTTGCACTGCGTTTTTTAATGGCCATAACAATTATCCCTGTCGAATATTACTGTTGTTCAGAGGCAATCATCTCTTCGATTTCTTTGATGATGCCCGCAGCGTTTTTAATTGCGTCCTGCAAAGTGATTTCATAAACGTCGCGTGATTCGAAACGTTCGTTATCTTCCGGGGTAACTGCCACGGAGTGGATGATGATGGTCGCTTCGGCGATATCCTGCGCCGTCAGGCGATTCTGGATACCGTCCGCGCCCTGGGTTTCAATTTTCACTTCATAACCGGCTTCTACCGCCGCTTCTTCCAGCGCCTGAGCGGCCATAAAGGTGTGAGCCAGGCCCATCGGGCAGGCACATAAGGCAATCAGTTTCTTACTCATCGTTAATTCCTCGTTCAGTGATAGTTGACGAGTGAAATTATGAACGTGCAAAACAAATCGCCGTTACCAGACAAATAATGCATTTACTGGAGAATTAATCCCGCTGTACGGAAGTGTGACGCAGGTCGGCCTTGTGAGGGGACACAAAGAAAAATTGAATAAACTGTATGATTTAAAAGATTATCGGGAGAGTTACCTCCCGATATAAAAGGAAGGATTTACAGAATGTGACCTAAGGTCTGGCGTAAATGTGCACCGGAACCGAGAAGGCCCGGATTGTCATGGACGATGAGATACACCGGAATATCATGGACATATTCTTTAAAGCGCCCTTTATCTTCAAATGCGGCACGGAAACCGGAGGCTTTGAAGAACTCAAGGAAGCGCGGCACGATACCGCCCGCAATAAACACGCCGCCAAATGTCCCGAGATTGAGCGCCAGATTGCCGCCAAAACGGCCCATAATGACGCAAAACAGCGACAATGCGCGGCGGCAATCGGTGCAGCTGTCAGCCAGCGCGCGTTCGGTAATATCTTTTGGCTTGAGATTTTCTGGCAGGCGGTTGTCAGCTTTCACAATTGCGCGATACAAATTCACCAGCCCAGGGCCAGAAAGCACGCGCTCCGCCGAAACATGACCAATTTCCGCACGCAATATTTCGAGGATAATGGCCTCTTCTTCACTATTCGGCGCAAAATCAACGTGACCGCCTTCGCCTGGCAAGCTTACCCAACGCTTATCGACATGGACCAGATGCGCAACCCCAAGCCCCGTTCCGGCACCGTAAACCGCAATAGGCTTACCTTCGACCGGTTCTGCGCCACCAAACTGAATCAGATGCTCTTTTTTCAGCATCGGGATCGCCATCGATACAGCGGTAAAATCGTTAATAATTTCCAGATGGCTAAAACCGAGATTCTTTTTCATTTCGGCAATTGAGAACGCCCAGGTATGGTTGGTCATCGCCACCCAGTCACCGGTAATTGGGCAAGCGATGGCAATACAGCCGTCTTTCACCTCGACCTTATGTTCTTCAAGATAAACGCGAATGACCGCTTCGAGGCTGGGGTAATCAAGCCCTGAATAGGTCTTAGCCTGCGAGATTTCACCACTGGCAATATCACACAGAGCAAGACGTGCGTTGGTGCCGCCCACATCACCGACTAATGCATACTTTGTCATTCTTCAACTGCTCCGCTAAAGTCAAAATAATTCTTTCTCACACTGTAAATACCTGGGGGCATAACAACAACGCCGGAAAGGCAGGCTCCCTGTAAATATCGATCTGGGTCACACAATTACTTTATCGTTTCAGCACCAATTGCAGCGATGCCTTTTTGCAAGCTGGGCAAACTAAGTATCTGACCCCGCATAAGGAATAGAACATGCTCCATCCGCGAGCCAGAACCATGTTGTTATTATCGCTCCCCGCCGTGGCAATTGGGATTGCGTCCAGTCTTATTCTGATTGTGGTGATGAAAATCGCCTCGGTATTACAGAATTTGCTCTGGCAACGACTGCCGGGAACTCTGGGGATAGCCCAGGATTCACCCCTCTGGATCATCGGTGTATTAACGCTAACGGGTATTGCGGTGGGGTTGGTTATCCGTTTCAGCCAGGGTCATGCCGGACCAGACCCCGCCTGTGAACCGCTGATCGGCGCACCGGTTCCGCCCTCTGCGCTACCTGGACTTATCGTAGCATTAATTCTCGGTCTTGCTGGCGGCGTCAGCCTGGGGCCGGAACATCCGATCATGACCGTCAATATCGCCCTTGCGGTTGCCATTGGCGCTCGTCTGTTACCGCGCGTCAACCGAATGGAGTGGACTATTTTAGCCTCTGCCGGAACCATCGGCGCACTGTTTGGCACTCCTGTTGCGGCGGCGTTGATATTTTCGCAAACCTTAAATGGCAGTAGTGAAGTTCCGCTATGGGATCGTCTCTTTGCGCCGTTAATGGCGGCAGCAGCTGGTGCACTTACTACCGGATTATTTTTCCATCCTCATTTTTCACTGCCCATTGCTCATTACGGACAGATGGAAATGACCGATATTCTCAGCGGTGCAATTGTCGCGGCGATTGCCATCGCAGCAGGGATGGTCGCCGTATGGTGCTTACCACGGTTGCACGCGATGATGCATCAAATGAAAAATCCGGTGCTCGTGCTGGGTATTGGCGGATTTATTCTCGGTATTCTGGGGGTTATTGGTGGACCAGTTTCGCTGTTTAAAGGGCTGGATGAGATGCAGCAGATGGTGGCAAATCAGGCTTTCAGCACCAGCGATTACTTTTTGCTGGCGGTAATTAAACTTGCCGCCCTGGTCGTTGCTGCCGCCAGTGGCTTTCGCGGTGGGCGAATCTTCCCGGCAGTGTTTGTCGGCGTGGCATTAGGGTTGATGCTGCATGAGCACGTTCCCGCCGTACCAGCGGCAATAACCGTTTCTTGCGCTATTCTCGGCATCGTGCTGGTGGTAACACGCGATGGCTGGTTAAGTCTTTTTATGGCGGCAGTCGTTGTACCCAATACCACATTGCTACCGCTGCTCTGTATCGTCATGCTTCCGGCATGGCTGTTATTAGCAGGTAAGCCGATGATGATGGTCAATCGTCCGAAGCAACAGCCACCCCACGATAACGTTTAGCAAAAAATGCTCTCCTTTATGATTTAAGAGTTATGGCGATGATACGGGGCTTTACCTCCCCGTAATATTGCGTTAACAGGCCGCTGACGGCTTCGAGCGTGAAGGAGAATAACAATGTTCAGGTCACTGTTTCTGGCGGCCGCCCTGATGGCATTTACCCCGCTTGCAGCAAACGCAGGTGAAATCACCCTACTGCCATCAATCAAATTACAAATTGGCGATCGCGATCATTACGGTAATTACTGGGACGGTGGTCACTGGCGCGACCGTGACTACTGGCATCGCAATTATGAGTGGCGCAAAAACCGTTGGTGGCGTCATGATAATGGCTACCACCGTGGCTGGGATAAGCGTAAAGCGTATGAGCGTGGCTATCGTGAAGGCTGGCGCGATCGTGACGATCATCGCGGAAAAGGCCGGGGTCATGGGCACCGCCATTAAACGCGTCCGCCAATGGAGCACAATGCCTGATGCGACGCTAGTGCGTCTTATCAGGCCTACAAACCGGCTCTTTAACGCGTAGGGCGGATAAGGCGTTTACGCCGCATCCGCCAATAGTGCCAGATGCGACGCTCATTCAACTACAATCCCAGCGCCGTCCCCACCAACAACCAGATATTCAGCGCCACGACCAGCACCACAATCACCCAGCCTGTCTGTTTTACGCGTTTGCTGTTCACCAGATCGCCCATCAACTTGCTGTCACTGGTGAAAATCAGCAGTGGAACCAGCGCCAGAGCGATACCAAAACTTAACAGTACCTGACTCATAACCAGAATCCGTGTCGGATCTAATCCCATCAGAATGACAATAAATGACGGCAACATGGTGACTGTACGACGCACCCACAGCGGGATATGAAAGCGAATGAAGCCCTGCATCACCACCTGCCCCGCCAGTGTCCCCACCACCGTTGAAGACAGCCCCGCAGCAACCAGGCTTAATCCAAAGACCGTTGCCGCAGCGTGGCTTAACAGCGGTTGCAGCGTCAGATAAGCCTCATCAAGATCGGCAACACCAGTATGACCGGAAAAGTGGAACGCCGCCGCAGCTGTAGCCATCATCGCCAGATTGACAAAACCGGCAATAGTCATGGCGATAGCCACATCCCATTTGGTGGCGGAATAACGTTGTTGACGCGAACCGCCATGTAAATGCTGAGTGAGCGAGGAGTGCAAATAAATCACATGCGGCATAATCGTCGCCCCTAACACGCCTGCTGCCAGGAAGACCGCTTCCGAAGTAGGTAAACTCGGGATCACCATTCCTTTACCCAGCTGCGCCAGGTTAGGCTGGGAGAAAATCAACTCGACAATGTAAGCCGCGGCAACAAACAACAGTAACCCGCCAATCACTTTCTCCAGCGGTTTTTGCCCGCGACGTTGCAGCATTAAAATCAGGAAAGTCGCGATCCCCGTCAGCACCGCGCCCTGCAACAACGAAACACCAAGAATGAGTTTAAAACCGATCGCCGCACCAATAAATTCCGCCAGGTCGGTTGCCATCGCAATAATTTCTGCCTGAACCCAATAGAACCACACTACGGGACGCGGATAGTGATCGCGAATCTGCTCCGCCAGATTTTTACCGGTGGCAATCCCTAGTTTGGCAGAGAGGATCTGAATCAGCATCGCCATCAGGTTGGCCCAAACGACAACCCACAGTAGCTGATAGCCGAAGCTAGCACCCGCCTGAATATTGGTCGCAAAGTTACCGGGATCGATATAACCAATCGCCGCAATGAACGCAGGTCCCATTAATGCGAGCCTCATCTTGCGCGCCGCCCGTCCGCTGCTACTCTCAACGCGATAGTTCGTCATCTTGTGCCTCTAAAACATAGCCTTTGCTATGTTTCATGCTATGCCAAACGAGAATGATTATCAAATTCATTTAAATGGATTGTGGTGATTTCTCTGATAGACCAGGATTATGACTACGAAAAGATTGATGACTTGAATGTTATGGTTATGTTTAATGTTAGCACATTTACATAACTTTCAGCTTCCATACACAACATAGCAGAAATGTATGACAGATCACTATTTTTGAAGCCTGTCACAGGACGTCATTATAGTGTGTGTCAGATCTCGTTTTCCTTAACCATGTTACATAGAATGTGCACGGAAATTTAACCTGCCTCATATTTGGAGCAAATATGGACCGCGTCCTTCATTTTGTACTGGCACTTGCCGTTGTTGCGATTCTCGCACTGCTGGTAAGCAGCGACCGCAAAAAAATTCGTATCCGTTATGTTATTCAACTGCTTGTTATCGAAGTGTTACTGGCGTGGTTCTTCCTGAACTCCGACGTTGGTTTAGGCTTCGTGAAAGGCTTCTCCGAAATGTTCGAAAAACTGCTCGGATTTGCCAACGAAGGGACTAACTTCGTCTTTGGTAGCATGAATGATCAAGGCCTGGCATTCTTCTTCCTGAAAGTGCTGTGCCCAATCGTCTTTATCTCTGCACTGATCGGTATTCTCCAGCACATTCGCGTGTTGCCGGTGATCATCCGCGCAATTGGTTTCCTGCTCTCCAAAGTCAACGGCATGGGCAAACTGGAATCCTTTAACGCCGTCAGCTCCCTGATTCTGGGTCAGTCTGAAAACTTTATTGCCTATAAAGATATCCTCGGCAAAATCTCCCGTAATCGTATGTACACCATGGCTGCCACGGCAATGTCCACCGTGTCGATGTCCATCGTTGGTGCATACATGACCATGCTGGAACCGAAATACGTCGTTGCTGCGCTGGTACTGAACATGTTCAGCACCTTTATCGTGCTGTCGCTGATCAATCCTTACCGTGTTGATGCCAGTGAAGAAAACATCCAGATGTCCAACCTGCACGAAGGTCAGAGCTTCTTCGAAATGCTGGGTGAATACATTCTGGCAGGTTTCAAAGTTGCCATTATCGTTGCCGCGATGCTGATTGGCTTTATCGCCCTGATCGCCGCGCTGAACGCACTGTTTGCCACCGTTACTGGCTGGTTTGGCTACAGCATCTCCTTCCAGGGCATCCTGGGCTACATCTTCTATCCGATTGCATGGGTGATGGGTGTTCCTTCCAGTGAAGCACTGCAAGTGGGCAGTATCATGGCGACCAAACTGGTTTCCAACGAGTTCGTTGCGATGATGGATCTGCAGAAAATTGCTTCCACGCTCTCTCCGCGTGCTGAAGGCATCATCTCTGTGTTCCTGGTTTCCTTCGCTAACTTCTCTTCAATCGGGATTATCGCAGGTGCAGTTAAAGGCCTGAATGAAGAGCAAGGTAACGTGGTTTCTCGCTTCGGTCTGAAGCTGGTTTACGGCTCTACCCTGGTGAGTGTGCTGTCTGCGTCAATCGCAGCACTGGTGCTGTAAGACCATACATAAAAAAGCCGGGGATAATTCCCATAAGCGCTAACTTAAGGGTTGAACCATCTGAAGAATGCGACGCCTCGGTGCCTCGTTAAGACGATGCCTCGCGTTCTTCAATTGCGTTTTGTAGGCTGTCAGGGATACTGTCCCA